>CAJOOD010000033.1 GCA_905236085.1 uncultured Bacilli bacterium | reverse complement strand
GCACCTGTACCAGTACCTCCACCCATACCGGCAGCGATAAACACCATATGAGCGCCTTTAACGATTTCTCTAATATCATCCGCGCTAGCTTCCGCGGCTTTTTTACCTATTTCTGGATTACCACCAGCGCCAAGTCCACCAGTGACTTCCGCACCTAAAATTAAGCGATTTCTCGCTTTAGAAGTTGATAAGGCTTGCTTATCGGTATTTGCGACATAGAATTCGACATTTTCGATTTCTTCATCAATCATTCTATTGACCGCATTATTCCCAGCGCCACCAACACCAATAACCACTATACGGGCTGCGGGTTCGAAATTATCTAAATCATAATTTTCCATTATTCCTTATCTCCTTGCTTATTATTTCTAGTGAGTTGTGAGACTCTTGGTCGATATTCATCGACAAATGGTTGATATTTATTGGAGGCCTTTAATACGCCTAATACGTTGACATAATTAGGATTTCTAGCTCCAATAGATGTTGGTCTAGCCTTATATATCTTTTCATTGATAATTTTAGGTTCGACATATTCTTTTAGCCCTTTTAGGAGGCTACCTCCACCTACCATAACTATAGGTAGAGATTTATATGATTGATCATAATCTTTTAATAAATCAGCGACACCTGAGGTAATCTTTGATACCAATTCATCTAATTGTTCTTTAATCGCCGCGTTTAATTCTTGGACGTGATGTTTAATTTCTGTGCCATCTTCTAATATTGAAGTGCAGACAACTGGTTCAAAATTCATCTTTCTTGTATCATAGCCGTACATCAATTTGAATTTCTCAGCATCGGCTTCATTGATTTCTAATTTTTTAGCGATGTTTTGGGTGATATTATCTCCGCCCCAAGCAAAATAAACAGTTCCAAATAATTGCTTATTGCCCACAAGAGATAAAGTTGTCATCCTCGATCCGATATCCATCAAGATATATGAATCAGGGATACCTTCTAAACTGGATATCAATTCTGAAGCACCAAAGGAGGCTACCATGACTCTTTTGACATTAATATTTGCCGCTTTTACGGCTTCACGATATTCATTAATGATATGTGTTGGAAGAGTATGAATCTTCGCGGTCATGATGATGGAATTAGATTCCACTCCAATAGGAGGCTTGGTATAGATAACTCCACCTTGAAGAACGAATTGATCAGGTATGATATCGACAAAAGCATTATTGTTAGGAATGACTTGATTATAGATTTGATTATTTAAATTCTTGATGTCAGTATTTTGAACGATGGATTGTTCTGATACGACATAGGTTGATTGAGTGGATTGGAAAATATCTAATCCATATGGAGGTAAGACTAAAACGACATCAGAAATTCTAATGGTTAGTTTTGCGTTATTATCATTGATGTTAGAAATCTTTTTAATCTCTTCGGCGAGTACTGCAGAATTAACGATTAAACCATTATCAATACATTCATGTGGGTAAGGTGAATCCATGGCATATAAAACATAGACTTGGTTATCGATAACATATCCGACCACAAGTCTTAAAGCTTTACTAGTAATTTCTAAAACAGCAATAGGTTTATCCATATCAACAATATTTTAATTCTATTTCCCTTATAAAACAATAGTTTTATTAAATTTATAAAAAACTACTAAATATCTACTAAAAATCTAACAATTTATAGTTGACACTTTTTGGTTTTTCTCACGCGCGCGTTCTTTGTATAAATAAGAAAAAAACCATCCTGAGATGGTTATGATGTTAACTGAAGGAGGCTGGTTTCCCGACGACCAGCCTATTGTTCATATGTTAATAGGAGGTAAACAATCACTTCAGCTTTATAGGACAATTAATGCTAAGCAAAAATTGCTTAAGCCTATTTGGTGGCGTAATGTAGGATACCTTTATTAACGCTATAATCTGAGATTTTATTAGATGTCTCGGCGTCTAATTTAGATTCCACTACATTAGCGAATTTGATGGAAGTAGGAACCGCTACAATGACGCCTAAAGCTAAACAAGCACCGGCAACAATCCCTACCCGACGAGAGATATAATACATCTTCTTGTGTCCAGTCTTTTCTAATTTATCTTTGACCATAGCGTCCTCCTTTCTCCATCTATATACTATAATCTTTCGATGATTCGTAATTTTGCGCTCTTCGCGCGGTGGTTATTTGTTATCTCTTCTTCACTCGCTACGATTGGATGAGGAGTAATTAAGCGATAATCTAATTTAATTTCTGGATCTGGAATGTTTAATCTATTACCTTTTATTTTGGTCTTTTCATTAAACATCGATTTCACGATTCTATCTTCTCCAGAATGGAAGGATATAACCGCTAGTCTTCCCTGAGGTCTAAGTACCTCAAGAGCCTCTTTAATCGCCACCTTTAGAACATTAAGTTCATCATTGGTTTCAATTCTTAGGGCTTGGAAGATCTGCTTCGCGGGATGGCCTATTTTGTTTAATTCTTTATTAGGCTTACTTCCCTTAATGATGCCTACCAATTCGAATGTGGTTTCTATTGGTTTATTATCACGGTATTTAATGATGTTTTTAGCGATCTGATAGCTATATCTATCTTCTCCATAGTCATTAAATACTCGCAGTAATTCGTTTAATGGATATGTGTTTACTATCGTATAGGCAGTGAGAGTTTGATTCTGATCCATCCTCATATCTAATGGTCCATCATAATTATATGAGAACCCCCTAGATGCGATATCGAATTGAGGGGATGAGACTCCTAAGTCCATCAATATGCCGTCGACTTTATCAATTCCAAGTTCGTCTAATATTTCTTTTAATTTTGAGAAATTGGATTTGATAATGATGTGTCTTGCGGGGTAATTTGCTAACCTCTCCTTAGATTCATCAATCGCGGTTTGGTCTTGATCAACACCGATTAATAAGCCAGTCGTTAATTTTTCTAAGATTTTTGAAGAATGTCCAGCTCTACCAAGTGTTAAATCACAATAGATGCCATCGCTTTTGATATTTAGCCCCTCTATCACCTCATTTAGAAGTACGGGAACATGTTTTTCCATCAATCTAGCGAATCCTTTTTGATGTTTTCAGCGATGTTTTCGAAGTCATTCGAGGACTTACTCTCGTATTCTAGATAAGCATCTTTATCCCAGATTTCAAAGTGATCATAGACACCAATTACCATCACTTCTTTACCGATTTGATAACGAGTTGCTAATTGGGTGGGGATTTGAATTCTCCCTTGTTTATCAACTTCTAGTTCACTAACAGAGGCTAATTGAGTTCTTAAGTAGGCTCTATTCGTGGAGAAGTTAAACGAGAGAGATGATGCTTCTTCCATTAATTTGGTGAATTCAGCTTCTTTATAGACCGCTAAAGCGCCATCGAAGCCTTTGAGGATATAAAGGGTATTGCCCACTTGGTTTCTAAATTTAGCAGGTATGACCAAACGGTTTTTGCTGTCTAATGTATGTTGGAATGAACCAAAGAACATATCTACCACTTTCCTCCACTTTCTACCACTTGTAATCCAATTATATGGGCTTATTAAAATAAATGCAACACCAAATAAACTTTTTTTGAAAAAAATTTTTCTCGTTAAAATTATCACTATTTTTGACGCTTTTGCGCTTAAAGAAAATAAGAAAAAGAAACTCATTTTGAGCCCGTATTAAAAAGAAAAATAAAATACAAAGAAAAAACTAGAAAACTACTAATAATCTACTTATTATCTCCTTGTATAGATACAAGAAAATTATAAAAGAAATGAATTTTTTCACTTGCTCGTGGAGGCGCGCAAAAGAAATTAATAAAGAAAGAGACTTATTTTTTTGATTTGTGTTTTGCTTCTTTTATAAAAAGAATTATAAGAAAAATGGAAGCGATTATTAAAAAATTATGCTTATTATAAAAATATAATAAATATCTACTAATTTTACACTGTCAAAAATTTGAACTTCCTATCAAATCCTAAAGAAAAAAACAAGTAAAAAGAAAGGTAATTGTGCGTGTGTTTTAAAAACAAGAAAAAGGTATTTTTCTCCCACTTTCTGTCATTTTGATTTTCTCGCGTAATATAAAGAAAATTTTATAAAGAAAGCCAGTATTTCTACTGGCGGTCCTTTTAAAGAAATTAAAATAAAGAAATATCAGTCATCGATATCGATATCTTTTAAAGCATCAAAGGCATTAGGCTTATGTTCGGCTTTTTCTTTTAGATATTCTTCTTCGCTTAATACTCGATATCCGTCCCCGCTTTCAGGAAGTTTGGCTCCTTCTTTTATCACTTTGGATGGTAATGAGGCTAAGATAGTTGTTAAGAAATATGGATCTAAATCTAGGATTGGATTGTCTAAATAAGTGATATCTTCATCTTCTAAATCTTCATCAAAGGTGAAAGAATATTCATCTTCAAAATTGAAATCTCTGATAACATCTTCTAAGGTATAAGCACATATCATTGTCGCACTTCCTTTGAGATTCAAATTCACGTATAAATAATCAGAATAGACCTCTATTTTTGCTTTCGCATGTAATTTATCGATTCTTCTTACATTCATCGTTATTGATAAATCAAGATGTGATAAATCGATGTCTTCTTCAAAATGATATTCTTTATTTTCGACTAGACTACGGGTATCAATCTTCATATCAGCCTCTTAATACCGCGTGGAATTTATCATTTAAGATTTTCTTGATGTTTTCAATTGAAGCATTGACTTCATCATCTTTTAAGGTGTGATCATTTGAGCCATAAGTGATACTTAAAGCCACTGATTTTAAATCTAGACCAAGATTTTCTGATTCAAAAATATCAAATATTTCTACATCTTGAATTAATCCTTTTGAGGACATTTTGATTTCTTTGATTAAATCTTTAACTTCAATTTTCTTACTGACTAGCAAAGCTAAATCACGAGAAACGGTTGGGAATTTAGATATTTCTTGCATCTTGATATTACCAGTCTTCATATCAAATAAGGCATCAAGAGATAATTCAAGAACTACAACATTATTCTTAGTTAAATCTTTTTCTTTGAGATAATTTGGATGCAATTCACCAAGATATCCAACAACATTCTTACCAAATTTAATAACCGCGGATTTTCCAGGATGTAATTCAGAAACAATGTCGTTTCTTTCAATGGTATATCTAGTTTGAGTAATGCCAAATATTTCCATTAAGCCTTCTAAGACACCTTTAGCGTCATAAAAATCATAGGCTAGGCGAGACATCTTGCCTCGTAAATAATTTTCGCCCACCATGACGATAGATAAGATTTTCTTAGATTCATCTTTAGAGATTAAATCCGCGATTTCAAAGATTTTAAAATTCTTATTTTGTCTTTTAACGTTATATGAGGCAATAGATAATAAAGATGGCAAGATGGATAATCTAACATATTCTCTATCTTCAGTAAGAGGATTTAAGATTTGATAATTTTCACCTTTAAGCAAATACTTAAATTCATCTTTTTCTTTCTTGCTGACTAAGGTATAGGAGATGGTTTCATCAAATCCTTGATCGATTAAATAATCCTCGACGATACGAGTTTTAGCTAATTTTTCAGATAATGAACCCACAGTGGTTCTTAATAATGGTAATTCTGATTTAACATTATCAAAGCCAAGATATCTAATCACTTCTTCAGCGATATCCGCATTAGAGGTGATATCTAATCTAAATTGAGGAACGCTGATACATAATTCCTCACCTTTTTCTTCGACTTCAAAATAGAGATTCTTTAATACTTTTTTCACTGATTCTAAATCAAAATCAGTGCCTAGACGCTCATTAATTTTCTTTAAAGAAGTGACTACAACTTGTTTTTCATATTTCTCGTTTAGATATGATACGATATCGGATTCTTCTTTAGCATCGCATAATTCTCTAACTAATGAAGCAGCAAAATTTAAGACATATTCATATTGGAAATGATTAGTACCTTTAACGAATCTAGAGGAAGATTCTGAGGCTAGACCTAATCTATTAGATGTATGTCTAATGGAGGCTCCATCAAAGGAAGCCGCTTCGATGACTATATTTTTAGTATTTTCATCACAAGCGCAGGCTAACGAACCCATTACGCCACCTAAACACATGCTCTTATCATTTGAGGTAATAACGATATCACCTTTAATCAATTGATATTCTTTTTCATCTAGAGCAATGAATTTTTCTTCTTTATCGTCTTTAACGATTAATTCATGTTTTTCTAATTTATCTTCATCATACATATGTAATGGTTGTCCAGTTACTAGCATGACATAATTACCGATATCCACTAAAGCGGAGATACTTCTAACTCCCATGGCTTGAAGATATGATTTCATCCATAATGGTGAGGAGGCATTTTTAACTCCTCTAATTTCTTTAACAGCAAATTGTTTGCATCTATTAGTTAAAGATGAAACTACAAAATCAGATTTAAAATTAGATTTATCTTCATAATTAGGAATATTGATTTTGGAGTCAGTTAATAAGGCGGCAATTTCTCTAGCCACATTAGCCACACTTAATAAATCAGGACGATTAGCTAAGACATTAATTTCAAAAATAACATCGTCTAGTCCTAGATATTTTAACACTTCTTCATTGCCTACTTCGGCATCTAGAGGTAATTCTTCTATTCCTTTAGTTTGCTCTTCGCTTAAATATTTAGAATCCACTCCGAGTTCTAATAATGAGCAACACATTCCATTAGATTCCACTCCTCTAATGACTGAGGCTTTAATTTCTCCTCCTATTAATTTAGCGCCCACTCGTGAGACGATAACTTTTAGTCCTTTTCTAGCATTAGGTGCCCCACACACGATTTGAGTGACACCATATTTAGGGCCTAAATCGACATTTAAAACATGGAGGTGATTAGAATCTGGGTGTTCTTCACATGTTAATATTTCCCCAATAACGAGATTAGTACCTTCCGCCATATGGGAGATAGCTTCGACTTCAATACCGGCAAAAGTTAATCTTTTAGCGATTTCTTCTATAGTGAAGTTAGATAAATCGACATATTGTTTTAATAAATTGAGTGATACTTTCATTTTTCTTACCTCCCATTAGTCTTTCTTTTTGAATTGATTTAAGAATCTGATATCGTTTTGATAAATTCTTCTAATATCATCAATTCCATATTTAAGTACGGCGATTCTTTCAATACCGACGCCAAAGGCGAAACCGGAATATATTTCTGGATCATATCCGTTCATCTTTAAAACATTAGGATGGACCATGCCTCCTCCTAAGACTTCGATATAACCAGTACCTTTACACATGTTACAGCCTTTACCGCCACATGAAGCACAGGTGATATCAACTTCCACGCTTGGTTCAGTGAATGGGAAGAATGATGGACGGAGTCTAATTTCTCTATTTTGGCCAAATAATTTCTTTAAGAATAATTCTAATGTGGCTTTTAGATTACCAATATTGATATTTTTATCAATAAGTAGACCTTCTATTTGGGCGAATTGATGAGAATGAGTCATATCATCATCATCTCTACGATATGTCTTACCGGGACAAATAATTTTTAATGGTTGCCCTTTTCTTAATTCCATTTGTCTAGCTTGGACTGGTGAAGTATGAGTTCTTAATAAAGTATTTTCATCGATATATAAAGAATCTTGCATATCTCTAGCGGGATGGTCTTTTGGAATATTTAATAATTCAAAATTATATAAATCTTTTTCTACTTCTGGGCCTTCCACTACTTCATAACCCATATCAACAAAGATATCGACGATTTGATTCTTGACAATATAGAAAGGATTAAGCGCTCCTTTAGAATAATTACGCGCGGGTAAAGATATATCTATCCTTTCTTTTTCTAATTTTTCTTTTAGTAAGTCTTCTTGGGCTTCTTTTTGTTTAGCATCTAATTCTAATTGGATGCGATTTCTTGCTTCATTGATTTCTTGACCAAGAGTCTTTCTTTCTTCTGGCGATAATTTGCCAAGTGTCGCAAATAGGGCCATCAGTTCTGCTTTTTTAGATAGATATTTGTTTCTCAGATTAACAATCTCTTCAATATTTCCTTTATGAAGAGTTTTAATATCTTCTAGAGCTTGGGTTAATATTTCTTGTACTTTATTATTAGCCATATGTACCTCCTAATATAAATAAAAGGTGGTTAAGGGCGAAAATCGCGGTACCACCTTAATTCATCAATTTTATGATCTATTGATATCTCTTTGCTATTAACGCTAGCGACGGGTTGATTAGACCTGCTCCAAGGTGAATTCAATAATTTATCACGTAAGATGGTTCCACTATCCATCTCTCCCTATCCGCGTTGAAATTATTTACTACTTCTTTTCATTGCAAAATTATTCTACCACTTTTAAAAGTGGTGACAATAACAAAGTTATTATTTGCTCGATTTACTAGTAATAGATGTGACTATTGTAGGTTTATAACGCTAAATATAAAAAGTGAAACTATCAGCCAAAACTCAAAGAAGAAAATATCATAATAAAGAATTTTAAATTGGTTGAATTATTATACAAATTAGAGAAATAGGCCGCTTTTGCATAGATTTTAAGAAATAATTAGTTATAATACCTTTTCTTTAAGATAGATATTTAATACGAATAAGACAGCTGATAATAAGACTAAATTAAAATAGGGTGTAAAATGGTTTACAATCTATTTATGAAATCATTTAATTTGAAACTAGATATCAAGCGCCTACTAGCGATTACTGACCAGTCAGTTCAAGAATTTGCTTATTCCACAAATTTATCTCGACAAAGCATTATCAATTTTATGAAAGACGATGAAGATGTTTCTCTTGAAACATTAGAGAAAATCTATTCCTATGCCTATAATCGGGGAATCAAATTAAATAGAAGCAAGGAATTAATATTTATTGACGAAGGTAAAACATTATTCCATGGAGTTAGAGATAAAATAATAGGCGATATAGATGCTAAGGACTCTAATCCTCCTAATGATTTTGGTAATGGATTTTATACTGATGAAACACTAAATCAAACGGCTTCATGGATTGCTAATAATAGATTAGGTTCCGTATATTGTTTTAGAGTGAAAGATGAAAAAGTAATAAGAATATTAAAAGAAATTAAATAGATTAATAATCATTGATATCTTCTTTTTTTACCAGTCTACCTAATTTGCAGGTTAAGGAAGATGCTTTAATAGAAAAGGCTAACGCTTTAGCAAAATCATTATCTAATAGATAAGAATATATAAACGATGCGACCATGGTGTCACCCGCGCCAACTGTCGAAATTACATCAATTTGAGGGGATTTTTGATATATTTTTTCATTTTTTGAGACAAATATTGCTCCATCTTTTCCTAATGATATTAAGACATTTAAGGCTCCTAATTCTATTAATTTATCCCCATATATTTTTGCCTCTTCTATGAAAGATATATCTTTATGAAAGAAGGAAGATAATTCCTCAATATTAGGTTTGATAAAAAATGGATGATATTTTAAGGAATCTAATAATATCTCATTAGATGTATCGATAATAAATTTGATTCCTTTATTATTGAATTTCTTTAAAGCATTTAAATACAATTCCTTATTAAAATTAATAGGAAATTCTCCTGAAAATACCACGATATCATCTTTATTTAATTTATCTAATTTTAAAAATAATTTCTTTTCTTCTTCTTTATCTATATTAGGATTTGGAGCATCAAGCGCGCTTTCAATTGGAGTATTAATTTTAACATTAATTCTAGTATCTTCCTTGATTTTTATAAAATCAGTTTTTATATTTTGATATTCATTTAAACCTTTAATAAATAAATCGCAAGTCTTGCCTCCGACATATCCTAGAGCAATAGATTCCATACCAAAATTAGATAAGACTTTAGAGACATTTATGCCTTTACCTCCAGAAACGATATTAACTTTATGGGCGTGATTAATCTTACCCAATTCTAAATCATTAAAATCGAGGAAATAATCTATCGCTGGAGAAAATGTAACAGTATAAATCATAATTAATTATTGAAATAATATAGCAATATCCCTGAGGCTATAGCTACATTTAATGAATCAATCCTTTCATCGATAGGAATATTAACAACATAATCAGAAGAATCAATTATTTCTTTTTTAATTCCTCTACCCTCATTGCCTAAAACTAAGATATAAGAATCAAATCTTGGACATTTTTCTAAAGGCACACTATTTTTCCCTAGTGAGGTTGATATTATTTTGGTTTTATCATCTTTTGTTTTGATTAAATCAAAGAAATCCATATTAATAACAGGAATATTAAATATCGCTCCTCGCGATGAAGATAATACTTTAGGATTATATATATTGGCCGAATTAGCGGATAAATATATAACGTCGATATGTAAAGCTAGTGATGTTCTAATAATCGTACCTAGATTACCAGGATCTTGAATATCGTCTAGATATAATATCTTCTTATATTTCTTATTGGGATAAGTGAGATATCTAGCGATAAATACTATTCCGGATGGATTCTTTTCTTTAGATATCTTATCCATCACTTTATCATCGACAAGATATGTTTTAATATCATCACTTATATCGATATCATTTAATTCTTTTGTGCTATATATTTCTTTAACCATATTAGAGGCTAAAGCCATCTTTAAATTAAGAATACCTTCCATGACAAATTCTTGATATTCTTTACGATATTTTTCTTCACAAAGTGAAGTTAGATGCTTGATTTTTTCATTTTGTCTCGAAGTTATCTTTTCCATATTATTTATATATTCCTTTGATTAATTTTTTACGATAAGTATCGTATTCTGGACAATATTTATAGACGATATCATAGAATTTTTTAGAATGATCAAATACTAAACAATGGGCGCATTCATGAACAATTACCGATTTAATTATTTCAATATCATAATGCATGAGGAGAGTGGAATAATTAATCGTTTTAGTGCTTCTAGAATTGCTGCCATATCGAGATGTCATCTTTTTAACTCTAACTTTATATTCATCTTTGATTTTCATTTCTTTGAGATATTTTAAAGTGATATCTTTAACTATTCTTGAGAATATAACTTTTAATTTCTTTTCCATATCTTCTTTATCTTCAAATACCACTTGAGGATAATTATTAAAAGTTATCACTCCTTTTGATATATCGGTCTTAATACCAAATAGATACATATATTCATCTTCTTTTATAGGCGCGGGCTTATTTGATATTTTAATTAATTTATCTGCGTATTTAGCAATACCTTTAAATATCTGATTAATAGTAACATAATTAGGCGAAGTAACGATAAAAGTATTATCTCTAAAACGATAAGTGATATTTTTCTTACCACTTTTATAAATGATTTTAACATCATAAATTTGACCATTAGAATGATGATATGTTGATGTTTTAATAGAGGTAACTTTCATAACAATAACATTATATATGAATTTTGATTTTAATTTGATATTTATCAAAAAAATATTTTAAATCAATGCTTCTTCACCTGTAAAAAGCATGCAAAAAAGGCATATTTTTGAAAAATACCGTTTCTAATGAAGCTTTTCTTCACTTTTACTTCGCTTAAACTTCGTTAACTACTTCGTTTTAACTTCGTTTCGATAGCGAAGTAACTTCGTTTCAAATCATATCTCTATAAATATAAGCACCGCTCTTGCTTTTTTTATCTATGAGCAAATTGTAATCTATAAATTTACTATAATATTTTTCGCCTAGAAGGAGGTTATGATTATTTATTTGATACTAGGCTTAGAATTATAAATAATCAAAATATTATGGAAGTTAATAACAAAATCCATCAGCAAGGTGATAACTATATCATCGACTTTATGAAATATTATAAGGGGAAAAGAGTCCATATTTATAAGACTGGATTTTCTTCTTATGAGGAAGCGGAGAAGGAAATTCCTCATCTTATGGAAGCAAAATTATCTAAAGTAGAAGATAAAATAGATCCCACCTTAGGTGATTTCTTTGAGCTTTATAAAGATTATAGGTCGACTAAGGTTTCTAAATCTACTTTATTAACCATCGACTCGGTTAAGTCTACTTATATCAATGACATATTAGATAAAAAAGTATCCAATGTCTTTGATGCTAGATTCTTATTGATATGGCGGAAGAAATTAATAGATAAGCCTAATATCTGTGATAAATGGAAGAATAGA
Organism: uncultured Bacilli bacterium; assembly: GCA_905236085.1. Classification (GTDB taxonomy): domain Bacteria; phylum Bacillota_I; class Bacilli_A; order RFN20; family CAG-826; genus CAJOOD01. The sequence continues at coordinate 3,158 of CAJOOD010000033.1, read as the reverse complement.
ATCATCGGGGAATTCCGTTTAATGTCAGATTTTGCTTTTAAGATGAAATTCATTTCTTCTGATGCCTGCTTAGAATCTAAAGCAGCCTTAGAAAATGTTAGAGTTAAATCCAAAAGAAAAGAGAAAAGTTTCTACTCTCCTCGCCAATTAAAGAAATTCTTATCCGTTATCGAAGATAAAGATGATTTAGAGATGTTTAAATTATTCTCTTATTTAGGGGCGAGATTGTCTGAATTTATCGGTCTAACTTGGGATACTTATAACCCAGTTACTAAGACTATAGAGATTAAGCAACAAATCATCTATTTAAAAGAAAAAAGACCGATACTTGTGGAAACCTTGAAAACCAAAGAATCATATCGCTTTTGTAAATTAAATGATGAAATTAACGATATGCTTAAAGAAAGAAGAAAAGAAAGTTCCGAAGGATTTATCTTTCCTAAATCTAAAGATAAACCATTTGAATCCATGCCTAAAACCGCTTTTAGGTTAAAGATGGTTAATTATATGAATAAGGCTAAATTACCAATTATCTCAGCGCATGGATTTAGACACACTAAAGCCACGATGCTAATGTCAGTATGTCTTTCTATGGCAGATATCAAAGCTGCGGCAAGATTTTTAGGTCATTCTGTTACCATGATGATGGAAACTTACGCTCACGAGAACAAGAAAAATACGGAAGCGATAATTAAAAGATTAGATCAATTGTTGTGATGAAATACAAATCCATATTTTTCCATTTTTTTGAAAAAGTGGAAATTTATGGAATTATTGAAATATTAAAAAATAGAGTACTGTACTCTCTAATTCGTTAGATTTGTATTAATTGTTCTTATAATAAGTCAATATTGTCTTTTTTCAGCTTGATTATATCATCTTCATTCCATAAAGAAGCTTGTACTTCGCCAATATGAGCTTTCTCAAGGAAATACATACATAATCTAGATTGCCCTATTCCTCCTCCGATGGTATAACTTAATCTCTTATTAATAACATCTTGGATATAGGGATTATTTAATTTGTCTAGTTCATTTTTATATTCTAATTGTTTGATAATAGACTCTTCATCAACGCGTATGCCCATGGAAGATATTTCAAAAGCCATATTTAAGACTTTGTTATAAAGAATGATATCTCCGTTAAGATTCCAATCATCATAATCCGCGGCTCTACCATCATGTGGCAAGCCATCTTTTAAAGGCCAGCCGATATGATATAAGAAATAACTACCCACTTCTTTAGCGAATTTGTTTTCTCTTTCTTTTCTTGATAGATTTGGATATTTATTTTCTAATTCTTCAGTGGAAATAAATGTGATCTTTTTTGGTAATTTATACGCAAAACACGGATATTTTTGATTAATTCTATTTTCTTCTTGCTTTAATACTTGATAGATTAATTTCACAGTATTGAATAAATAATCAAGATTCCTTTCTTCTTTATTTATTATCTTTTCCCAGTCCCATTGATCGACATAAATAGAATGGATATTATCAATATCTTCATCCCTTCTTATAGCGTTCATATCGGTATATAAACCTTCATGAACTTTAAAATTATATCTTGCAAGAGCGTGTCTTTTCCATTTGGCTAATGATTGAACTATTTCTATTTCTCCGGATAAATTATTAGCAGTAAAAGAGACCTTTCGTTCATGGCCGTTTAAATCATCATTAAGTCCACTTTCGTTATAGACAAACAAAGGTGCGGATACACGATGTAATCCAAGAGCCTTAGCTAATCTAACTTCGAAATCATCTTTAATAAATTTAATCGCTTCTTCTGTTTCAATGATGTTTAATTTGGATTGATATTTTCTCATATCTTTCTACGTTTGATACCTGTTGATTTATAATAATTTTCCTTATCTAGATACATTAAATTTTCCGCTTCTTTCATTGCTTCTTCAAAAGATATATTACTATCATTAGATATGTAATAATATCCAACCGCAGCAGAATATTTTGTAGCGCTTAATTCTTTTTTAATAGATTTAACTGTATCTAATAAATCGCTTTCTTTACCATTTATCATTAAGATAAGGAATTCATCTCCACTTAATCGATAGACATTCATATTCTTTTCGTTATGACTCTTTTCAAATATCTCAGCAATGTCATGCAAAGCTTTATCCCCTTCTTCATGACCAAAATTATCATTGAGATATTTAAGTCCGTTCATATCAAATTGGATGATGCCGTTTATCTGATTCTTATATCTAGCGATATCTTCATTATATGTTTTTCTATCATATAGATGAGTAAGTGAATCACGAGAATTATTAATAGATATGATAAATATATAATTCATCATCGCACAGATTTCACAAACAATATTCAATAGATTATTTCTGCCAGAAGCCATCTCAGTGGCGACAGTTACGAAAATAATAATTACACACAATAATAAAACCATTCCATCTCTTTTATGTTTACCATGGAATTGGAATATAGATATATAAGTGACTAATCCAGCATACACAGTACATACAGCATGAGAAGTAAAATTCAAGAACCCTCCTCGCATAAATGAAGCCGTACCATCACCATTAAGTTGATAATAGAATACCAATTTGGATAAAACTTCATTATTAAAGAAGAAAGGCAAAATATAAACGACAATATTTATATAAATAGGAATGGTCCATAATATATGGTATTTATGAGATTTGTTGTTATATAAAGTAGCAAGCAAAATAAAGACATACAATAAGATAGGCCTTAAGATATAGCCTAATGAAGTGCCTATTGTTCCTAATAATATATTGCCTGTCTCTTTGGCAGTGTTTTCAAATGCTACAGAGATTGAAAGCATGATAACAATACCAGTAAAAACCAGAAAATAGATGCTTTCTCTTCGCCTTAATTTCAAATTTCTAATAGCGATAAATATCATCACTAAACAAATACAAAATAGCGGTATGTTATCTACAAGATAATTAAGAAATCTCATGTCAAATATTCTAATACCATTAAATCTAGATTTAAAGTAAAATTGAAAAGACAAAGCGTTGATAATGATTAATTATTTAAACAAAAAATTTATAAATATATTTCGATTTTCATAGCGATATAAAATAAAACCAAATCGTTTTTAGTGGATTTCAACAGTAAAATCGCTGCGAAACCCTATTATTTTTGATTATTTTCTTTTTT
>CAJOOD010000032.1 GCA_905236085.1 uncultured Bacilli bacterium | reverse complement strand
TTAATGGGACCGCAATAACAATTGCACAAGGACAAGATATAACTAAGAAAGATAAAGCGACATATAAATATTCATACCATGTGGCAGCTTCAAAATTTTGATTAACCAAACCAATAATAAGCGGAGGGAATACAGCGATGATAACCGCAAGAATAAATACAATTGGAGTATAGATTCTAGCGAATTTAGAAACAAACGTTTCCGCTCTAGCTTTATTCTCACTACCTTCTGTTACCATCTCTAAAATTTTAGATGTGGTTGAATCCTCAAATCTTGACGTTACTTTAGCGGTCAATGATCCTTCCTTTAATGTAGTACCAGAATATAAAAGAGAATCATTAGTTACATATACTGGAACAAATTCTCCTGTTACACTTGAAGTATCAATGCTGCCTGTTCCGCTTATAACAACGGAGTCAACTGGAATTACATCGCCAACTTTAATTAATATTTCATCACCAATTTCTAATTCTGAAGCATTAACTTCTACCGCTTTATTGTCTTTTAATAATGTTGCTGTTTCTGGTCTCATATCGATAGCGTCAACAATGGAATTATGGCTTCTTTTAACGGAAATATCCTCTAAAACCTCCCCAATTTGCGCTAAAATCATAACTAAAACCGCTTCTGCGAATACTGGTTCGTGGTTTCCAAAAGTTCCCGCAGCAATACCAATAGATACACCAAAAGCACCCATAGAAGCTAACACCATTAAAGTAGCTTCGTCAAAGAAGTTCTTAAGATGAATTATGTTCTTAAAAAACTTAAATATATAGTCATAGGAAATAACTAGATAAGAAATTAAATACAAGGAGAACATCCACCACCATCCAGCGGAGAAAGCTTCTGATTCATATTTGCTTAATCCTATCCAGGCAATAAGTAAAAGAGTAAGAGAAATAATTAATCTAATACCTAGAGTTATAAATTCTTTATCAAAAATTTTTAAATGGTGGTCTTGGTTTTTCTTTTCCTTTTTAGTGATGGTAATTTCATCTTCTTCAACTTCTTTAATGATAGATAATAATTCATCAATGCTTTTTTCTTGATCTTTATAAACAATGGTTAAAGTCTCGTTTGGAAAATTTAAGACACATTTTTCTATGCCTTCTTGCTTGGCTAGATGCGCTTCTGCGTTATTTGCACAATTAGCGCAGTCGAAGCCTGATATATTATAAGTCACCTTCATTTTTATTATCCTCCATTACGTGATCGTATGCCACTTGCAATAAAGCATTAACGTGAGCGTCGTCTAGTGAATAATAAACAAAATTTCCCTTTTTCCTATGCGAAACTAGGTTATTTTTCTTCAAAACTTGCAATTGATGAGAAACCAAAGACTGGCTTGCGCCGGTAATGGTTTGAATTTCTCCAACCGATAATTCACAATCTAATAACGCTAATAATATTTTTAATCTTGTCTCATCTGCGGCAATGAATAGCAGGTTCGACATTTTTGTTACTATTTCTTCTGTAATTTTGTTTTTGTTCATAATCCACCTCTATATGAAAATTCGTTCATATTCCTCTATTAGTATATGAACACTCTTTCATATTGTCAATAATAAAAAAGAGCATTTTAAATATTAATTAATCATTAACGAAATATAGCAAACCTACTGTGCCAGGACCGCAGTGGCAAGAAATAATAGTTCCAGCATCACATTTAATAACATTAGCGTTAGGTATCATTTTCTTGACTTCGCCTGCAATATAGTCAATAGATTCTTGTGCGGATACACCGGTAACTGCAATATAACTAGGATCTACTGTATCTATTTTTTCTTTCATCTCATCGAGCATGAATTCACAAGCTTTAAGAGCGCTACCTCTTACCTTGGTTTGCATTCTTAAATATCCGTCTTCATATACTTTTAAAATTGGATGAATTTTTAAAGCTTTAGATAATAGATAGGACATTCCACTACATCTTCCACCTTTAAATAAGAACTCTAAATCATCAACAGTAAATTGAGCGGATAGATGTTTAGATAAATGGATCATTGTATTTGCGATAAATTCCGCAGACATACCCTTATCTATTAATTCTGATGCCTTAAGTAATAACAAGCCTATAGAGCTGGATAGATTATTAGAGTCAACTAGATAAATTTTGTTTTCT
>CAJOOD010000031.1 GCA_905236085.1 uncultured Bacilli bacterium | reverse complement strand
TCTCTCCCTCTCTAGGTCCGACACGGCATTCTCCATGGCGGCCTGGATGATGTATGAGGAAAGCGATATCCTCTTCGATGCAGCTGCCATCTCTAGGGTCTTCTTATCCTCTGGGCTAACCCTAAGGTCTATCCTGTCTAGTTTTCCTACGGCCATAGTATTGTCCTCCTATGCTTTAAATATATAATAATTTGTGGCAAATGTACACACAAATTAATCATATCTGTCTTTTTGCGTTGAACGAGGATATCTGCAATATGTGCAAAAACGGGCTTTTTATGTAAAAAAGATGGTGTCAGTGAACCGGTTGCCGAAGCTGCAGAAGCTTGATACCACGCGTATGTTGAAGTGCTAACGCTAATCCTTATATATGTCGTCCCCATCAAATTTGTAGAAATAATCAGGTACATTATTATCAAATCCATTTATTGAAATGAAACCTATTTTATCAACATTGATTTCTTTGATTTTGTTTATTTGAGATAATTCTTTATTGATTGTTTCTTGCTTTAATTTATCACTTAGATACTTTACTTCTATGAGATCAACTTTCGTATTTTTATGTAAGATGGCTAAATCAAATTCACCATTAGTTTTATTAATTGAATCATCATAATAATATCTTCCAATATTTGTAATGCCAGTTATGTTATTGTTATTAACATATCTCCACATAAAGGCTTTACAAATATCTTCAAATCTTAAAGAGATAAAAGTGATAAGAGATGGTCTTATCTCTTCTTCATAAATCATATGAATATCTTTATAAAGATATAGATATTGATTTGGTTGAATATATGCATAATAAAATCTTAATAGATTGTCATTAATTTCATATTTAGCTTTCTTAGCATCATTTAGTTTATTAATAGGAGCATCTTTTTTAATTAATTCCATTTCTAATAGAGGTTTTAAGTATTTACTTAATAACCCTGTTTTATTTCTATCTAATACTTCTTCTAATTCAGAATATGATTTCTTACCATTACCAATCGTTGATAAGATACGATTGGCTTGAACTTGATTAGAAAAATCACTAATTAGAAGAGAAGAAGCATATATATAGACAGGATTATCAACATTCATTAATAAGTTCATGATGTTCCACATTAAATTTTGATCTGGTACTAGTTTTTCATTAACATATGGTGAACCACCAAAAACACTATAGAAAGAGACTTTATCATAATTTGATAAATTTGGATAAAACTGACTAGCTTCTAGATAAGATAATTCTCCAAGAGAAATCTTTCTAGAAAATCTTCCAAACAAGGTATTCTTTTCTTTTAATAAGTCTTTCATCATTCCGATATGTGAACCAGAAATAATAAGATTAATGTTAGATATATAATTATCGATAATGTTTTGGAAAACACTATCGATGGTTTTAGAAGAGGTGAATTCTTTTAAATATGGATATTCATCTATTACTACGATTAAGGGTTTATTAAGGGAATTTAAATATTTAAATAAATCTAAGAATGTATTCTCTTCTAAAGATACCCATTCAGATATAAGACCGATATTCTTTATTATCTTTAATATTTCCTTAACATTCTTTTCTTCCGTATCTTTTAAACATTCAAAATAAATACAAGGTTTATCACTTCTATTTAAGCAGCACTTATTTATTAATGTTGTCTTTCCTATTTTTCTTTTCCCATAGATTAAGATAGATGAACTTTGCTTATTTAGTTCTTCATTTAAAATATTTAATTCTTTTTCTCTTCCAACAAACATAATCTAATCCCCTAAATATATACTGAATTATTTTTCACTGAATTATTTTTCAGTAATATTATATTATATATATCTTTGTTGTCAAAATGTTTTAACTAGGAATTGATTAGTACATATTTTTAATTCCAATATTTACAATTTGATGCATTTAGTTCAACATTCGCGTGGTATACGGCGTCACAAGCAGCCACCGCCAAAACGGAAGGTGCGACTTCGACATTGCAAACAGAGCAAACTTCACTAGGGGCTAATCAATACGTAATTGATTTCCACATTTATTCTGGATCGACTGGAACATCTACGACATTCAGCGTTGAATTAACTCAACTTAGCGAAGGAAATTTGCTAAAAGGTATGTATAACACTTCGGGTTCCGCAGTTCGTACTGCCGCTGCTACAGCAAATGAATGCATCGATCAACTTAGGGTTGTTGCAGAATGGCATGGAGGAGCACCAACTGATGCGTCCGATGTTGCATTTTTGAAAAATAAAGCTATAACTGGGGCTACATTAACTGCCGCTGGCAACGCCAAATTACTATCAAGCACAAGCGCTGTGACTGGTGTCACAGATTATACTTCATCAGCAATAACCGTCAATATTTCTAATACAGATGCTCTTGCACTTAGCGTAGTTTTGGAAAACGATATTGTTGCCATGAGAATCGCCACAAACAATCCTGAAGGGCCAGAATATTACACAGCAGAAGAAAAAGGTGAATCTGCATCGATATATGGTCAAACAGCAGCTAGCAATACTCATGAAGGCGCTGTTTATCATAGTACAGATGGAATTTCAATTGCTTCCGTCTCCAATCTCACAATTGGAGATAAAGTAGCAGACCCAGAGCCATAATCTCAATAATACAATCAAACAAGCCTACTTCTTCGGAGGTAGGTTTTCTTTTGCCTCTTATTGAGCTTTGCTCAGTAGGAGGAGAAATGTGGAAATGCCTATTTCGCATTTACCACTTTGCTAGTGCTTAATCATCATTAGACACAAACTAAAAAAAGAGGTTGGAACCCCATTATGGAGAACCTTCCTCTTTTCTTTTGCCTCTTACT
>CAJOOD010000030.1 GCA_905236085.1 uncultured Bacilli bacterium | reverse complement strand
TTTACTAACTATAGCGGCACTAATGATGGTTACATCAACCTCTTCCAATGGGTTGGATTGGACAACTTTAACACTATGCTTAACTGGAATAGTGGAAGTAAGGCCTATTCCGCCGCATTTGGAGAAATTCTTGCTTGGACATTGATCTGGGCATTCTTTGCGACATTTACCAACTATTTCTTAGGTATGGTAGTCGCTATTATGATTAACAAAAAAGGAATTAAACTTAAAAAGGTTTGGCGTACCATCTTGGTCTTAACCATTGCTATTCCTCAATTCATTTCCTTATTGTATGTTTCTAAAATGTTCGCTTATAACGGACTTATCAACGGCTTTATTGCCAAATTAGGTGGTCAATCATTTGACTTCTTCGGACATGACTGGTCCGCTAGAATTACAGTTATCGTCATTAACATTTGGATTGGTATTCCATACTTAATGTTAATTGCTACAGGTATCTTGATGAATATTCCTGCCGATTTATATGAATCTGCGAATATCGATGGCGCTAATGCCTGGCAACAATATATGAAGATTACTCTCCCATATATGTTATTCGTCACTGGCCCATATTTATTAACCAGCTTCATCGGTAATATGAATAACTTCAACGTTATCTTCTTATTAACAGGTGGTGGTCCTAACAATGCCGCAGCTAGTGGTGCTTCTGGTAGTGTTGGTTACACTGACTTACTCGTCACCTGGTTATTTAAAATTACAACAGGCAGCGATGCATTATACTACATGGCATCTGTCATTGGTATTTTGATCTTCGTAGTTGTTGCGATATTATCACTTATCGTTTACAACATTATGCCTTCAAATAGAAATGAGGAGGATTTCCAATAATGGCAGATTTCAATGAATCCAATGTCCAAGAAAAAAGACATGCTGGGATGCACGCTAAAAAAGTAGTCTCTAACACCATTATCTATGTCATCCTTGTTTTGATGAGTATTATTTGGTTAATCCCATTCATCTTCATCGTATTGCAGTCATTCCGTTGTGAATCCACATCAATGACTGGTTACGTTTTCCCACAGCAATGGGGATTTGATAATTATGTTAATTTATTTAGCAATACTCAATTCCCAAGATGGTTCTTAAATACATTCATTATTGCTGTTATCACTGCAGCACTTCAAACAATTATTGTCTTATGTATGTCTTACACCTTATCTCGTTTAAGATTTAAAGGTCGTAAATTCTTGATGAACTTCATGCTCATCTTAGGTATGTTCCCAGGTATGTTAACCATGATTATCTTATATCGTGTCTTAGCAGACTTAGGCTTAACACAAGGCAATTCTATTCCAGGTTTAATCCTTGTTTATGTCGCTAGTAGTGGTATGGGCTATTATGTCTCTAAAGGCTTCTTTGATACCGTACCAAAGAGCTTAGATGAAGCAGCCCGTGTCGATGGTGCTAATAGAGCGCAAGTCTTATTTAAAGTCATCTTACCTCTATCTAAACCAATCGTTATCTACACTCTGTTAACCGCATTTATGGGACCTTGGGGCGACTTCGTATTTGCATCCTATATCGCACACGCTGACCCAGCTGGTTACAACGTTGCAACAGGTTTGCAATGGTTAATCTCCACTCCATCATTCTTATCATCTAATTATACGATGTTCTGTGCTGGTGGTGTCGTGGTCGCTATTCCAATTACCATCTTGTTTATGTGCTTACAAAAATACTATGTTGAAGGTGTCACTGGTGGCGCTGTTAAAGGATAGGAGAAAAATTTATGTCTACTGTAAAATTAACCGATGTTAAAAAAGTCTATCAAGGCAATGTCACAGCAGTTCACGATTTTAATCTTGATATTGCAGATAAAGAATTTATTGTCTTCGTTGGACCTTCTGGATGTGGAAAATCCACAACCTTACGTATGGTCGCGGGTCTAGAAGAAATTTCTGGTGGTACCGTTGAGATCGATGGTGAAGTCGTCAATGATTTACAACCAAAAGATCGTCATATTTCCATGGTATTCCAAAACTATGCTTTGTACCCACACTTAACCGTATTTGAAAATATGGCCTTCCCATTACGTCTTGATAAATCAATTCGTACATTACCAGATGGCCGTCAAGTCAAAGGTTTCTCACATGATGAAATCTATGAAAGAGTTACCAATGCCGCAGAAATCTTAGGCATTACTCAATACTTAACTAGAAAACCAAGAGCATTATCTGGTGGTCAAAGACAAAGAGTTGCTATTGGTAGAGCTATGGTTAAGGATTGTAAAGTATTCTTAATGGATGAACCATTATCTAACCTTGATGCTAAATTACGTAACCAAATGAGAGCGGAAATCATTCTCTTAAGAAAGAGAATTAATACCACCTTCATTTACGTCACACACGATCAAACCGAAGCTATGACTTTGGGCGATAGAATTGTTATTATGAAAGACGGCTTCATTATGCAAGTTGGTACTCCAAGTGAAGTCTTTGATAAACCTGATAATTTATTTGTCGCAGAATTTATCGGCGCTCCAAAGATGAACACAATTAGAACCAACCTTGTTAAAGAAGGTGAACATTATTTTGTCACTCCATATGGAGCTAAGATTCCTGTCACAGGTGAAAAGGCTAAGAAATTAGCTAAATTAGGTGTTCCAAGCAAAGAAATTATTTTAGGCGTTAGACCTGAACATATCGTCTTAGCAAAGAAATCTGGACCAGATACCATCCGTACAACTTTATTAGTTAACGAAATGATGGGTTCTGAATTACACTTACACGTTGTAACCGATGATGAAGCTCAATTAGTCGTTAGAGTTCCAACTATTCACTTAACCGAAGAAGAAAGAAACTCTATGGTTGCCGGTAAGGAAGTCTATATCACCTTTGAAGGTAAAGTTATGCACTTCTTTGATCCAGAAACCGAATTATCCTTATTAGGTCCAGCTCATCCAGAAGAACCTAAAGAAGATAAATAATTTGTCATCTTAAACAAGCATATTAGGCGCTCCTCGGAGCGTCTTTTATAATATTTTTTAAAAAATTTTTTTAGAGCCAAAATCCCTGCAATTTAGACAAAAATATTGCAAATCTTGGCTCCTTTTTTGGATATTAAAAAGCGTGTCACATATACGCGAGAAAATAAAAAATATTTTTTATTGCATTGTGTTTTCTAAAATGATAGTATATCAAAGCATATTGCCGGTCGCGCGTTATGAGAGAGCGCACGCACGTAATATGAATGTGAAGTGGAAGGGTTTGATTTTACCCACAAAAACCACGACACGGAACACTAAATTAAGGAGGTAGTTCACGTGAGTAAGAAAATCTCAAAAGTAGTGAAGATGGAACTTCCTGGTGGAGATGCGAAACCAGGACCAAAACTCGCATCCGCTGGTATTGTCATGCCTAAATTCTGTACAGATTTTAACGCTAAGACAGCCGACAGAAAGGGCGAAATCGTTCCAGTTATTATCACAGCTTATGAAGACAAGACATTTAGTTTTGTCATCAAAACCTCTCCTGTAGCGGGTTTAATCTTAAAGGCCGCAGGCATTAGCAAGGGTTCAGGCAATCCTAAGCAAATCGTTGGTAGCATTACCAGAGAACAATTAAAGAAAATTGCCGAATACAAATTACCTGATTTAAACACTCAAGACTTAGAAGCCGCGATGAAAATCGTTGAAGGCTCCGCGAGAAATATGGGTGTCAAGGTAGCGGACTAAGGAGGCGCTCTAGATGAAAAGATCAAAACAATATAGAGCTATCGCGGAATTAGTTGATTCCAATAAGCTCTACACAGTTGAAGAAGCTGCTGAATTAGTTAAAAAGACTTCTACAGTCAAATTCGATGCCACAATTGATGTCTCTCTCAAATTAAATGTGGACATGAGACAAGCTGACCAACAAGTTAGAGGTACATTAGTACTTCCACATGGTAATGGTAGAACTAAAAAAGTCTTAGCCATCACCAATAAGACTGAAGAAGCAAAGGCTGCCGGTGCGGATTTCGTCGGTGGCGCAGAAATGGTAGACAAGATTAAGGATGAAAACTGGTTTGATTACGATGTTATCGTTGCCACTCCAGACATGATGCCAATCATCTCTAAGTTAGGTCGTCTATTAGGTCCAAAAGGCTTAATGCCTAACCCAAAGACTGGTACAGTATCTCTTGATATCGGCAAAACCGTTACTGAAATTAAAGCCGGTAAAGTAGAATACCGTTGCGACAAAGAAGGCAATATGCATATTTCCTTCGCTAGAGTCTCCTTCGATACTCAAAAGATTATTGATAACTTAAATGCTATCTTAACCACTATCGTAAGAGTTAGACCTGCCGCGGTTAAAGGTAACTACATTACTAACGCTGTTATCCATACGACCATGGGTCCAGCTATCAAAATCACATTTGCTGGTCGTTAATATCAACTAAAGATTTCAATATACCGAAGACAGTAACGGGCACGGGCCTTAATAATGTTACCGAGGCAAGAAATAAAATTATCATTCTTCCTCTTACTATGTAAGAAAAGTATATTGGGACAAACACAACTTACTTTAAAAAAGAAAAGGAGGTAGAACAATGAATCAAGAAACTTTACAAGCAAAACAAGTCGTCGTCGATGAACTCGCTAAAAAGATTGAAGAATCTTCCGCGACTGTCGTAGTGGAATATCGTGGCTTAACTGTCGAAGATTTAGAAACATTACGTCGTACCTTGAAAGAAAAAGATGCTACCTTAGGTGTTTATAAGAACACTCTTGTCAAATTAGCTTTAAAGAAAGCTGGCAAAGAAGGTCTTGAAGAACACTTAGAAGGACCAAATGCGATCGTTTTCTCAAAAGATGCAATCGATGGACCAAAAGTCTTAACTAAATTTGCTAAAAAGAATGACAACCTTAAAGTTAAAGCAGGCCTTATTGAAGGAACTGTCTTAGACGCTAAGGGTGTAAAAGAAATCGCGAACTTACCAGGACGCGATGGCTTGATCGCTATGTTCTTATCGTGCTTACAAGCACCTGTACGTCAATTCGCTGTTGCTGTTAAAGCAATCGCGGACAAAACCGCTGCCAATTAATTTAGGAGGAAAATAATTATGGCAAAATTAACAAAAGAAGAAATCATTGCTTCATTAAAAGAAATGAACGTTGTTGAACTCAACGAATTAGTCAAAGCTGTTGAAGAAGAATTTGGTGTTACCGCCGCTGCACCTGTCGGTGTCGCTGCCGCTCCAGTCGAAGAAGAAGCTGCTAAGGGACCAACAGAAGTCAACTTAGTCTTAAAATCCTTCGGTGCTACCAAAGTTCAAGTTATCAAAGCTGTCCAAGCTATCACTGGCTTAGGCTTAATGGATGCTAAGAAATTAGTTGATGGCGCTCCATGCAACATCAAAGAACACATCTCTCCAGTCGAAGCAGAAGAACACAAAAAGGCTCTTGTCGCTGCTGGTGCTGAAGTCGAAATCAAATAACTTAACCAAAAATATCTAAACACTTCTCATGGCTCACTATTTTGATGCGAATCCGCAAATAAAATCACATAAAAAGGAAATTAAATATAGCCTTTTAGGTCATGAACTATCATTTATAAGTGATAATGGAGTGTTTTCTAAAGACGCGATAGATGAAGGGAGTTCTATATTATTAGAAACATTAATCCCTTTATCTATACGCGGAGATGTCCTAGATTTAGGATGTGGTTATGGGGTGATTGGTCTCACTTTAGCTTATTTTAATAAAGATTTACGCGTGATATGCGCGGATGTGAATCAAAGAGCAGTAGAACTATGTGAGACTAACGCCAAAAAACTTCAGCTTCATAATCGTGTCGAATGTCGAATTAGCGATCGATACGAAAAGATTGAAGAAGCATTTGATTCTATCGTGATCAACCCTCCTATTAGAGCGGGAAAAGAGATAACTTATTCCATGTATTTAGGAGCCCTTGATCATTTAAAAGAAAATGGTTCTATGTTTATCGTCATAAGAAAAGCCCAGGGTGCCGCTAGCGCTTTAGAATATCTCGAAAGCATATTCTCAAGCGTTACCGTACTTGAAAAACGACGAGGGTATTGGATTATACAGGCGATAAAAAATTAAATTTGATAAAAAGGAGCCAACAATGAAAGAAAATAAAATTAGAGATATTAATTCCTTAAATGTCTTAAATAACGGTCGTAAAGACTATTCTAAGATTTCTGGTAATTTACCATTACCAAACTTAGTGGAATTACAAACCAAATCTTATGAAGAATTTAAGCAAAAAGGACTAGATGAAGTATTTAAAGAAGTCTTCCCAATCACTAACTATGCCGATACCTTATCTATCGAATATGTCAGCATTGAAATAGGAGAACCTAAATATTCTTATCTAGAATGTAAAACTAGAGATTTATCCTATGAAGCCCCGATGACTGCAACATTACGTTTAAATCGTAAACAAAACGGTCTTACCGAAGGTAAAATCTTCATGGGTAATTTACCATTAATGACCAATTCTGGTACCTTTATCATCAATGGTGCAGAAAGAGTTATCGTCAGCCAATTAGTCAGATCTCCAGGCGCTTATATGAAAGCCACTAGAGATGAAAAGACTGGTGTTTATACCTATGGCGCAGATCTTATTCCAGGTCGTGGTACATGGTTAGAATTTGAATCCGACCAAAAGGATATTCTTTCCGTTCGTATCGATAGACAAAGAAAGATGAATGCCGGTACCATTTTAAAAGCTTTAGGCTTAGAAAATGATGAAGATATTCTCAAATTATTTGGTGAAAGAGATTCTTTAAAATTAACATTAAAGAAAAATGAAGATATCTGCGCAGGAGCGATTAATGATTTAAACGCTTCTCAAGTCGCCTTAATCGATATCTTTAGAAAATTAAAACCAGGCGAACCTGTCACTAAAGAAGGTACGATTAATTTCTTAACCCAAAAATTCTTTGATGACAAACGTTATGATTTAGGTCGCGCTGGTCGTTATAAACTCAACATTAAATTAGGCATCTATAATCGTTTAAAAGGTGTCTTCCTCGCGGAAAATCTCCTCTCTGATGATGGCGATATCCGTTTCAAAAAAGGCTATCAATTAACCGAGGCTGATGTTCAAGCTTTAAAAGATGAAGAATTCTTTGAAAAATCTAAGAGATACACTAAGAAAATTAATGTTAATACCGACTTAGATGATAATTCCAATGTCTCCATCCTTAAAGTTTATACCAATGAGAAGAAGGATGTCGTAGCCAACATCGTTGGTACAGATTTAAACCTCATCCATGCTCCAAATAATATTAAAAATAGAATTACTATTTCTGATATCTTAGCTACCTTCTCTTATTTCATGAATATCATGGATGGATTAGGATCTACTGATGATATCGACCACTTAGGTAATAGACGTATTAGATGTGTCGGTGAATTAATTCAAAATCAATTCCGTATGGGCTTAACAAAGATGTCTAAAGCGGTCTTAAATAAGATGACTATTTCCGATGCCGAAGATGTCACTCCTAAGAAATTAATTAATATTAAACCATTAACCAGCTCTATAAGGGATTTCTTTGCCTCTTCACAGCTTTCGCAGTTCATGGATCAAACCAACCCATTAGCTGAATTAACTAACAAGAGACGTCTTTCTGCTTTAGGTCCTGGCGGTTTAACACGTGATAGAGCTTCCACTGAAGTTCGTGACGTTCACTTCTCACATTATGGCCGTATCTGTCCAGTTGAAACTCCAGAAGGTCAAAATATCGGTCTTATCAATAACTTAGCCACCTACGCTAAAATTAACCAATACGGCTTTATTGAAACTCCATATAGAAGAGTAGTCCATAAAGAAGTTAAAGGTGTCATGAAGGCTTTTGTTCTCGATGGAGAAGAAAATTCTGAATATCTAGATGCGATTAAAGAATTTGATTATGTCATCGCTGAAGCCAACATTAATCTAGGTCCAGATGGTGAAATGTTAGATGAACAAGTCATCGCTAGATATAGAGGTGAAAACATTGTCGCTGATGTCCATGATGTCGATTATGTCGACGTCTCGCCAAAACAAATTGTTTCTATTGCCGCGGCATGTATTCCATTCTTAGAAAACGATGATACCACTCGTGCTTTGATGGGCGCTAACATGCAACGTCAAGCCTTACCATTACTTAGACCGTCCGCTCCACTTGTTGGAACTGGTCTAGAACATCAAATCGCTCACGATGCCGGTTTAGCGGTCATCGCAGTTAATGATGGTGATGTCATTTATAGCGATTCTACCTGCATTAAGATTAATGAAGGAAAGAACGTTAGAACTTATAAATTACAAAAATTTGAACGCAGCAACCAAGGTACATGTATCGATCAAAAATCTATCGTTAAGATTGGTGATCATATCACAAAAGGCCAAATCATCGCTGATGGTCCTGCTATGAGAGATGGTGACCTCGCCTTAGGTCAAAACGTTACTATCGCTTTCATGACTTGGAACGGTTACAACTATGAAGACGCCGTTATCATGTCAGAAAGATTAGTTAAAGATGATGTTTACACATCCATCCATATTGAAAAATATGAGATTGAATGTCGTGAAACTAAATTAGGTGATGAAGAAATCACCCGTGATATACCAAATGTTGGCGAAGATGCTAAAGCATACTTAGACGAAAGAGGTATTATCGTTCCCGGCGCTGAAGTTAAAGAAGGCGATATCTTAGTTGGTAAAGTCACTCCAAAAGGACAAACCGAACCAACTCCAGAAGAAAAATTATTAATGGCCATCTTTAATGAAAAGACCAAAGAAGGCAAAGATGCCTCCTTAAGAGTGCCACATGGTGGTGCTGGTATCGTTTTAGATGTCAAAGTCTTTAAACGTAGTGAAGGCGCTGATTTAAGCACTGGTGTTAATGAAGTAGTAAGAGTCTACGTCGTACAAAAACGTAAGATTTCCGAAGGTGATAAGATGTCAGGTCGACATGGTAATAAAGGTGTTATTTCCCGTATCTTACCAGTTGAAGATATGCCATTCTTACCAGATGGTACTCCAATTGACATCATGCTTAACCCATTAGGTGTTCCATCTCGTATGAACATCGGTCAAATCTTAGAAGTCCACTTAGGTATGGCTTTAAAGAAACTTGGCTATAAGATTGCTACACCTGTTTTCGATGGTATTACCAACGAAGAAATCCTCGACTTGATGAAAAAAGCCGAAATGGCACCAGATGGTAAGACAGTCTTATATGATGGTCGTACCGGTGAAAGATTCGATGAAAGAATCACTGTTGGTGTCATGTATATGATTAAACTCGTCCACATGGTCGATGATAAATTACACGCTCGTGCAACTGGTCCATATAGCTTAGTCACACAACAACCATTAGGAGGAAAAGCTCAGAATGGTGGCCAAAGATTTGGTGAAATGGAAGTTTGGGCTCTTGAAGCTTATGGCGCTGCTCATATCTTACAAGAAATCCTTACTATCAAATCTGATGATAGAGTTGGACGTAGAAAAACTTATGAATCCATCATTAAAGGTCAAAATATGCCAAAACCAGGCATTCCTGAAGCCTTTAAAGTTATGGTTAAAGAATTACAATCTCTCGCTCTTGATGTTAAATTATTGGATTCTAATGGCGAACGTATCGATATGGATGCCTTAGCTAAAGAAGCTGAAAAAGAAGAAAGAAAAGTCAATTCTTCCATCCGTAACTTAACTGATAACTCAGTAGTGGATACTGAAGAAAATTTCTTCACTGAAGAAGATCAATAAGGAGGATAAAGCACATTATGTTTGATGTTACAAAATTAGCGGCTATTCAAATTGGATTAGCCTCTCCTGAAGCCATCCGTTCTTGGTCTCATGGTGAAGTATTAAAACCAGAAACCATTAACTATCGTAGCCAAAAGCCAGAAATGCAAGGCTTATACTGCGAAAAGATTTTTGGTCCTAGCAAGGACTATGAATGCCACTGCGGCAAATATAAAAAGATTAGATACGCTGGCATGGTATGTGAAAAATGTGGAGTAGAAGTCACCACTAAAGAAGTACGTAGAGAAAGAATGGGTCATATTGAACTCGCTTCTCCATGTACTCATATCTGGTACTTAAAAGGCTCCCCATCCTCACGTATCGGTTTAATTTTAGATGTCTCTCCTAAATATTTAGAAGAAGTAGTCTATTTCGCCGCGCATATCTGCTTAGATAAAGGTAGATCATCCACTTTATATCTTAGACAAGTCATCGATGAAAAGAATGGTAGAGATATCTTTAAACAAGTCTTATTAGAAATCTTAGCTAACGATGAATGGGGCTTAAAAGGCAAGGATGAAACCGATTATGATTTCAAACTCGTCAACGATTACTTAAACAAATTAGATAATCCTAATGAACCATTCCAATTCGAAAGCACCGCAAAACTTATCTCTAAATATACCTTAGCCTCCTTCTCAGAAGGCGCGGAAGCTATTAAGAAACTTCTCCATAATATCGATTTAGATGAAGAAGCTGAAAATCTAAAGAAATTATTAGAAAAAGCTTCTATCTCCAATAGAGACAAATATATTAAGAGATTAAAAGTCATTGAAGATTTCCGTAAATCTAACAATAAACCTGAATGGATGGTCTTAGATGTCATCCCAGTTATTCCACCAGATTTACGTCCAATGCTTCAATTAGATGGTGGTAGATTTGCTTCCTCTGATTTAAATGATTTATATCGTAGAGTTATTTCTAGAAATAATCGTTTAAAGAAATATATTGAAACCAAATCTCCTCAAGTAATGGTCAATAACGAAAAGCGTATGCTCCAAGAAGCCGTTGACGCTTTAATCGATAATGGTCGTAGAAATAAACCTGTTACCGGTAATGGACAAAGAGCCTTAAAATCCTTATCCTCTACCTTAAAAGGTAAACAAGGTCGTTTCAGACAAAACTTATTAGGTAAACGTGTCGACTATTCCGGTCGTAGTGTTATCGCTGTTGGTCCATCCTTAAAGATGTATCAATGCGGATTACCAAGAGAAATGGCTATCCAATTATTAAGACCATTTATCGCTCACGAATTATTATCTAGAGGTCTTGCTACCGCGCATAAACAAGCCGATAGAATCATCGATAGATATGATGATGTGGTCTTTGATATCGTGGAAGAAATCATTTCCGACCACCCAGTATTATTAAACCGTGCTCCTACATTACACCGTTTGGGTATCCAAGCCTTCCAACCAATCTTAGTTGATGGTAGAGCGATTAGATTACACCCATTAGTCTGTACCGGATTTAACGCTGACTTCGACGGTGACCAAATGGCGGTTCACGTCCCATTATCTAAAGCCGCTCAAGAAGAAGCTCTACATTTAATGTTGGCCTCTAATAATATTCTTGGTCCAAAAGATGGTAAACCAATCGTTACCCCATCTCAAGACATGGTTTTAGGTAATTATTATCTAACCTTAGAAGAAACTAAGGAAGACTTCTTAGCCAAGGCTAAAACTATTAGAAAATATGGTGATGAAGAAGAAGCGGAAAGATATGAAATCTACGCCGCAAGTGAAGGCAAAATCTTTAGATCTGTTAACGATTTATTATTAGCCTATCAAACTAAACAAATCCACTTACATAACCGTATTGCTATATTGGGTAGTGCCTTAATTAAGGATGACTTCACCGATGAGATGAATAATTCCTTAATGATTACCTCAGTTGGTAAGGTTATCTTCAACCTTATCTTCCCATCTGATTTCCCATATTTAAATGTTATCAATGAAGCTAACTTAAAAGGCTCACAAGATTACATTAAATCCTTCTTTGTTGCTAAAGGCACAAATATCAAAGAAGAAATCGCTAAACGCGCTGTCTTAAAGCCATTCAAGAAGAAAGATTTAGGCAAGATTATTGATGAAATCTTCCATCGTTATGGCACCACTAAGACATCCGCTGTCTTAGACAAATTAAAAGATCAAGGCTTTGCTTATTCTACTGTCGCTGGCTTTACCATTTCCTTTGATGATATTCACGAAGTCGAAGGTAAAGACGCAATTATTGCTAAAGGTGATGAAAGAGTAAGACAAATCGAAGATATGTATTCTGATGGCTTATTAACCGATGTCGAAAGACATAAACATATCGTTGATACTTGGACTGAAGTATTAAATAACGTCAAGAGCAAATTGACCAAACAATTCCAAGAAGATGACAAGAACCCATTATTCATGATGTCTGATTCTGGTGCTCGTGGTAATATCTCTAACTTCGTCCAATTAGCAGGTATGAGAGGACTTATGGGTAACGCTTCTGGTGGTACCATTGAAATTCCTGTTAAATCCTGCTTTAGAGATGGTATGTCTGTCGCCGAATTCTTTATTGCCACTCACGGTGCCCGTAAAGGTGGCGCTGATACCGCTCTTAAGACTGCTGACTCTGGTTATTTAACTAGAAGATTAGTCGACGTCTCTCACGATGTCATCGTTAGAGAAGAAGACTGTCATACCGATCACGGTTTCGAAGTTAAAGAAATCGTTGATACATCACAAAAATCCGTTATCGTTCCATTAAGAGAAAGATTAATCGGTCGTTATTCTTTAGAAGATATCGTTGATCCAAAGACTGGTGAAATATTAGTTCCAGGCAATACGATGATTGAAGAAAATGATGCCGATAGAATTGTTGATGCCGGTATTACTGCAGTCACTATTAGATCACTATTTGGTTGTGAAACCAAAGGTGGTGTTTGTGTCCATTGCTATGGCCGTAACCTCGCTACTGGTCGTCCAGTTGAAGTAGGTGAAGCTATTGGTGTTATGGCCGCTCAATCCATTGGTGAACCTGGTACTCAATTAACGATGAGAACCTTCCATACCGGTGGTGTTGCGGGTAGTGATATTACTCAAGGTTTACCAAGAGTCCAAGAATTATTTGAAGCTCGTAAACCAAAAGGTGAAGCCTTAATTTCTGAAATTCCTGGTGAAGTCACCAAGATTGATGAAAAGAATGGTTGCTATATCATCACTGTCACTAATAAATTAGAAAGCAAGCCATACGTAACCAATTTCGGCGCTAGATTAAGAGTCAAGAAAGGTTCTGTGGTCAGAAATGGTGATAAATTAACCGAAGGTGCTATCTCACCTAAGAGATTACTTGAAGTCTCTGACCGCGCGAAAGTGGAAAGATATATCATCAAGGAAGTCCAAAAAGTCTACCGTATGCAAGAAATTAAGATTTCCGATAAACATATCGAAGTCATCGTTAGACAAATGCTCTCTAAAGTCTATGTCGTTAACGCTGGTGATACAGAATTATTAAGCGGCACAACTGTTGATATTTCTACCTTCACCCAAGCTAACGCAAAGGCATTAAAAGAGGGTAAACGTCCTGCTATCTTCACTCCATTAATCTTCGGTATTAGAAAGATTGCCTTAGGTACAGATTCCTTCTTATCCGCGGCATCATTCCAAGAAACCACTAAAGTATTAACCGATTCCGCGATTAAAGGTAAGGTTGATAAATTACATGGTCTAAAAGAGAATGTTATCGCTGGTAAGCTTATTCCTTCTGGTCGTGGATTATTAAGCGACAAAGAAGAAAAATCTGCCTTAGAAGATTTCTCTGTCCAAGATACTATGGCTAAAGTCAAAGACTCCTATATTGAAGCCCACGATAGAGCCATCGCGGATATTGAAGAAAAATTAGCTAAATCTGAAAAAGCCGCAGTTGCGGCGCCAGTCGTAGAAACTAGCGACCCAGAATAATTAACTAATATGATTAATCGGAGCCCTAATCAACTGGGGCTCCTTTTATTTTTTTCTCCTAAATTTAAGGTGGAGGGTAAAAGTTATTTTTTTGAAAATTATGTTCCTATGATTTCTAAGCAATATAGTTAGTAGGATATCTATATTGATGGATACTTAAATATATCGTAAAGAATCATTATCAAGTGATATATGCTTAAATATATTGTGGTTAAATTAATTATTTTTTATATTATAAACAAGTGTTAAGAATTTGAGGAGTCAGAGGATGAAACCATTAATCGCCGTAATCAACACTATAATGAATGAAATTGGCAAAATAATCCTAAGAGATATTGAAAAAAGAAATAAAGATCCTCGAAAAGCTAACGAAAAATTATTGCTTAAATTATTAAATAAAAATAAAGATACCGAATATGGTAAGAAATATGACTTCGCTAATATCAAATCCTTTGAAGAATATAAAGAAAAAGTCCCCTTATCCGATTATGATACCTATCAACCATATATTGAAAGGAT
Source organism: uncultured Bacilli bacterium (assembly GCA_905236085.1). GTDB lineage: Bacteria > Bacillota_I > Bacilli_A > RFN20 > CAG-826 > CAJOOD01. The sequence continues at coordinate 3,806 of CAJOOD010000030.1, read as the reverse complement.
GATAAAAAATAAAGAGACTAATTTAATAACTGCTTATAAAGTCATCCAATATGCCGAAACATCTGGTTCAGTTGGTGTTCAAAAGAAAATTCCTATCACCACTAAATCGATGCGAATATATGAAAAATATTCCTATGGTAGAACTTTGGCCATGGCTAATAAATATTATAAAAAGGTCTATCATAAACATGTTCCATCAGAAAAAGGTCTTAGTCTATTAGAAACCGAAACTACTGTATTAGAAGATGGCACTCCACGAGGCTCCGTTAGTGGTGCGGTTGCGAGTAAGTTTAGAATATTCTTTAAATTATTTTTAACTTCTCCTGATGAAGTTTGTTTTCCTATCGAAGGAATGAATATGAATTATATGAAGGCCAGATTTGCTTTAGAAGAGCCTGACCTTGCCTGGTTTCTTAGCAGTTTTATGACCAGCTTTGTTGATATGCTTAACTATATCAAAAAGAATTGGGAAATGATTTGTGATGATATTGAAAATGGTGATTTTAACCCTGATGTTTGTGATGAAAAGGCTCGACCGATCATGCTTAAACATGTTAAGAAAAATCCTAAAAGAGCTAATGAATTAAGAGAGATTTTTAAACAAGGATTTGATACACCAATAATCCCGCGGATATGGCCAAAATTTTCTTGGGTATGTGCGATTGGAACAGGTGGTTTTTCTAGCTATACTGAGAAATTTAAAAAATATGCAGGTGAAGAAGTCGCAATCGATTATTTTGTCTACGCCGCTAGCGAGGGGATGTTCGCCGCATGTTTCAACATGAATGACCCAAGATATATTCCTCTTACCGATTCTTGCTTCTTTGAATTTTTACCCGCAGACGCTGATGATGCGGATAATAATACCTTAACTCTTGATCAACTTGAAGAAGGCAAGGAATATGAAGTAATTATTACCAATCAATGTGGCTTTTATCGTTACAAAATTAAAGATGTTATTAAAGTTATAGGATTTCAAAATAAATGTCCTCTTATCGCCTTTTCCTATCGTAAGGGACAATTAGTTAATGCCTGTGGAGAAAAAACCACCGAAGAGCACTTAAATGAAACGGTTAGAAGATTAGGAAAAGCTTTAAATGTCGATATTAATGATTTTGCTTTATATGTTGATAATGAAACAAATAAACCTAGGTATGTCATATTAATTGAACCAGATACACCTCTAGATATCGATAAAGATGGAAGGTATAGTGAGCTATTTGAAAATATCCTTTGTGATGTTAATCTAGAATATAATTTTGCATCTAAGGTTAGACATGATGTAGGTAAACCCCTTGTTCTTATCCAGCAGCAAGAAACTCATGCCTTATGGAGAGAATATAAATTAATGAAAGGTTCAAGTACAAACCAAGTTAAACCGGTTAGAGTTCTAGATGTCCCAATTAAACAAAAGTTCTTCTTAAGTCTAGTTGAAGAAGGTCAAGAAGTTCCTAACTGGGATGTCTATAGCAAAAAGAAATAATGTTAATTATTACTCTTTATCATCAGGTGTTTTCTTTTAAAGAACACCTTTTTATATATAATAAAGAACAATGAGTCCTATAATGAGAAGCGAGGCAAGCCACGAGAAGGACACCCTAACATGACTCGCATCAATAAGTGAATTATTTAAATTAACAAGATGAGAAATTAATAAGCACATCAATGCTCGCGCCTAGTTCACCAAGAGCACTTAAAATATAAGACTATCCTTAAAAACAATAATTAAATTATTAGTTAGATACTTGTTTTCTCTATTTATAATATAATTTGTTTTTGAATAATTCTTATGGGGTGGTAAAATTATTTCATACGAACGAGGTAAAAAACATGAAAAAATCTATTTTTGCTGTGCCAGTAGTTTTGTTAGCGCTCCTCTTAGCGGGCTGTAACAACGATAGCGCAGGAACAAGTACTAGTGAAACCGGTACATCGTCATCTCAAACCACTAACTCGTCAAGTAGTAGTGAACAAGGTAGCGGTTCAACAACTTCCTCTAGTGAAGGACAACCGTCAAGCAGTTCCTCTAGTGAAGAACAACCGTCAAGCAGTTCCTCTAGTGAAGAAGAAGCAGTTGTTTATGCTGGCTTAATTAACGGTTTAACTGAATTCAACTTTGTTGATGTCACTGAGACTAAAGAAGAAAGCGATAATTGGGTCGCGCAATATAAGGCTGTTATTAATGTTGAAGCCGGCGATAAATTAACATTCACCGCGAATGGTGTCGCTATTCATCCAGGCGCTTCTGGTGAAGGCAATAACCTTAAATTTGACAATGAAAAAGATTATTTAGAAGTCTTAACCACAGGTGAAAATCTAGAATTATACTTGAAAGTTTACGAAGACGGCTACGATACTTGGTTATTCGGCTACGAAGAACAAGAAATACCAGAAGCTGTTTATGCTGGTTTAATTAATGGAACCACTCCAATTTCCTTTGTCGACGTTACTGATACTAAAGAAGAAAGCGATAATTGGTTAATGCAATTTAAAGCCACGATTAATGTCGAAGCCGGCGATGAATTAACATTTACTAAAGATAACGATGCCATTCATCCAGGCGCCTCTGGTGAAGGTAATAACCTTAAATTTGATGGTGAGAAAGATTATTTAGAAGTCTTAACCACAGGTGAAGGATTAGATCTCTATCTTAAGGTCTATGAAAACGGCTACGATACTTGGTTATTCGGCTATGAAGAACCAGTAGAACCAGAAGTCAATTATGCTGGCTTAATCAACGGCGAAACTGAATTTAGTTTTGTTGATATTACCGAAGACACCAAAGATGAAGAAGATGATTGGCTTGCTCAATATAAAGCCATTATCACTGTTGATGCTGGTGACCACTTAACATTTACCGCGAATGATATCGCCATTAAACCTGGTGCCTCTGGAATAGGCAATAACCTTAAATTTGATGAAGAAAAAGATTATTTAGAAGTCTTAACCGATGGCGAAGACTTAGAACTTTATTTAAAAGTTTACGAAGACGGTTATGATACATGGTTAGAAGGTTATGAAGAACCAGAACCAGAAGAAGTAGTCTATACTGGCTTAATTAATGGTGAAACTGCGATTACATTCGAAGACGCTACCGACTTGAAACAAGATGGTGACGAATGGGTCGCTCAATTTAAAGCCATCATCGATGTTGAAGAAGGAGACGAATTGACATTCTTCGCCGATGAAGAAGCAATTAAACCAGGCGCTTCTGGTGAAGGTAATAACCTTAAATTTGATGAAGAAGTAGATTATTTAGAAGTCTTAACCGATGGTGAAGACTTAGAACTCTACTTAAAAGTTTACGATAATGAGGGTGTTCTAGGTTACGATACATGGCTAACAGGCTATGAAGCACCAGTAGATCCAGAACCAGAAGAAATTGTTTATACAGGTCTAATCAATGGTGAAACCGAAATCGCATTCGAAGATGTCACTGATATGAAACAAGATGGTGACATATGGGTCGCTCAATTTAAGGCCGTCATCGATGTCAAAGCCGGCGATAAATTAACATTCTTCGCCGATGAAGAAGTTATTCTTCCAGGCGCTTCTGGCGAAAATAATAACCTCAAATATGACGAAGAAAAAGATTATTTAGAAGTCTTAACCGATGGCGAAGACTTAGAACTCTACTTAAAAGTTTACGATAATGATGGTACTCCAGGTTACGATACATGGCTAACAGGCTATGAAGCACCAGTAGATCCAGAACCAGTAGAAGTAGTCTATTCTGGCTTAATTAACGGTTTAACTGAAATTGAATTTGAAGACGCTACCAACTTGAAACAAGATGGTGACGAATG
>CAJOOD010000029.1 GCA_905236085.1 uncultured Bacilli bacterium | reverse complement strand
AGTGATGACAATCTCGTTAATTGTTGGATATAATCATTGGTAAATAATGAATCGGGTATTGTGATTATATCAATAATTGATATAATATAAACAGGAAAAACGGATAAGGGGTAACTAAAATGCTCATGCATTATTTTCCTCTTTTTCTATAAAACCAATGTAAGGAAATTATGAATCAGATTAAAAGAACATATCGCTTTAGAATCTATCCTAATCCTTTGCAAAAAGAATTAATTGCGAAAACTTTAGGGTGCTCTCGTCAAGTTTATGATGACTTCCTTTCGCTCTACATTGAATCTTATGAGGCTAATCATAATAAAGTAATTAGTAAGTATGATTTAATTAAGCTTCTTCCTGAATATAAAGAAACATTCCCATATTTAAAAGAAGTTGATTCTATTGCCCTTCAACAAGCAGTGATTCATTTATATGATGCCTATATCAATTTCTTTAAACATAATGCTGATTTCCCAAAATTTAAAAAGAAAAAGAATGATTATGGTTATACGACCATGAATATAAATAACTCTATTCGCTTCATTAAGGATGATATCCAAATCCCAAAATTAGGAAGAATAAAAGTTATTCGTCATCGTCAATTACCAGAATCATTTAAATTCAGCACAGTCAGTATTTCTCGTTTGGGAAGACAATACTATGTTTCTTTAATGGGTGAAGAAGCATATTTTGACTATGCTGAATATGTTAAAGAGAAACTTGATCCAAACAATTCCATCGGATTAGATTTCTCTTTATCTCATCTCTTCGTCGATAGTAATGCTCATCATCTAGATATGCCAACTTATTATCAAGACTCTTTAACTAAATTAGCAAAAGAACAAAGAAAGTTGTCGCACATGAAGAAAGATTCATCTCATTATCAAAAACAATTAATGAGAATCAAAAATCTTCATGAGCATATTGCTAATCAAAGAAAAGACTTCCTTCATAAAGTAAGCAGAAAACTAGCCAATGCTTATGATTATGTCTTTGTGGAAAATCTCGATTTAAAAGAAATGAGTGAAAGAAGAGATAAGTTGAAACTAGGTATTTCTATTTTTGATTTAGGATATGGAACTTTCATTAATTACCTATCTTATAAGTTAAAGTGGCTGAATAAGAAACTAATCAAAGTTGATCGATATTTTCCTAGCAGTCAACTTTGTTCAGCTTGTCATTATCGAAAAAGCGATTTAACACTTAATCAAAGAAGTTGGATTTGTCCTAGATGTGGTTTTAAACATGACCGTGACTATAATGCGGCGAAAAACATCAAAAAAGAAGGAATAAGATTGATCCTTAATCCCTCTAATTAACCTTTAATCTAAACAAGTTTGGATATCTTGTTAACAAATATCCTTAACCGAGGGACTCTCGGGGATAGCCCATTGATACTGAATTCGTTAGAGTTCTTGAGTGGGAAGCCCCCATCTTCTATAAGTGGGGGAGAATGTCACTAAATGATAAAATGAAATAAGAATCATCCAAAAGATGGAATTTAAAAAGGAATTGAATGATATGAATACAATTGATGCTATTTTATCAAGAAAATCGGTAAGGAATTTTTCTTCTCAGGAAATAGAAGAGGAGAAAATTAATTTATTATTAAAAGCAGCGATGGCTGCTCCAAGTGCGGTAAATAAACAACCATGGAAATTTGTTGTGGCTAAGAAGAAAGATAAGAAAGAAGAAATTAAAAGTGTGATGAGATTTGGTAAATATGATTCACCAATTATCATTATTCCTTGCGTTAAAGAAACTAGCACTATACCTACAATGCATGATTTAGCTTATTGTGATTTAGGCGCTGCGACTGAAAATATATTATTAGCCGCTCATGAATTAGGCTTAGGAGCGGTATGGTGTGCCATATATCCAAACAAGAAACATATTAAACAAATCAGAAAGATATTAGATTTAGGGGCTTTGACTTCACCATTTGCCGCTATTTATGTTGGATATCCTAGTGATGATGATAAATCTAAAGTCAGAGATAAATTTGATGAGAAAAATATTGTAACAATTTAAGAGATTGATTATATGGAAAATATTATTAAGAAATTTAATGAATCTAAATATGTTCTCAAAATAGAAAAATTTGATGTTTACGTGCAAATTTTTACTGACTTTATATATTACGATAATGATTTTTTAACTCTATATTTAATCAAGGAAGATGATGGTACATATTCATTGAGTGATCAATCCATGATATATGGTGCCTATGAATTATATTATCATCTAAATGAAAATAATCTTGATAAAGCGGCAAAAGAATGTGGTTTAGAGATATCTAGTTTTAATTACATGTTTTATGACATACTAGATATTAATGATGTAAATAAATCCTTAATCAAATTTGGCAAGTTGATTAAATTGTTAAATAAAGACGATATTTGATTACTTCATGTGATAATCTTTAATTATAAAAAAGTTTGATGAATTATGCTTTTCATCAAACTTTATCATTTATATAGTTTTCTTGTTTATATTCCTATATTTTGTAAATCTTATCTCGTGGCCGTTATCTATTATCGGTTCACTTTCTTCATAACACACAAAATTATCATTTTTATCTAGATTGTTGAAGAATACTTCTGCACCTCCAATATCATTAACTTTAGTTAAATATACTTCATCAACATATTCAAGTGTCTGATTATATATTGATGCGCCACCAATGATAAAGACAGTGTCGCTTTTAGATTTTTCTGATATGATGCTTAAAAATTCAGAAAAAGAATGAACATTAATAACATCTTCATAATTATGATCCAAATCTTTAGATAAAACGATATTAGTTCTATTTTTTAAAGGTTTAGAGTTAGGAAAAGATAATAGAGTATTTTCTCCCATTGCTACTACATGGTTTTTAGTGGTTTCACGGAAATATTTCATATCTAAAGGAAGGGAAAATAATAAGCCGTTTTTCTTCCCAATACCGAACTCTTTATCACAATTTAATATAGAAACAATCATTTAAATAGCCACCGGAATTTTCTTATCTAATTTTTCGTATTCATAATCCTCTAATTCAAATGAATCTACGGTGAAATCATAGAAATTAGTAATAGAGGTATCCATTTTTAATTTTGGAGCTTTGTGTTGAGGCTTATTTATAACTTCTTTAACTAGATCGACATGTCTATCATAAATATGAGCGTCAGCAATAACATGAACCAATGTGCCCGCTTTTAAACCAGATACTTGAGCAAACATCATGAGCAATATGGCATATTGAACCACATTCCAGTTATTCGCGGTAAGCATATCATTGCTTCTTTGATTTAAAATGCCATTTAAAGTATCCCCAGTAACATTGAATGTCATAGAATAAGCGCATGGATATAAGCCCATTTCATGTAAATCTTGGAAATTATAGATGTTGGTCATAATTCTACGAGAAGTAGGATTGTGTTTTAAATCGTATAAGACTCTATCAACTTGATCAAATTCACCTTCGGGATAGATATATTTTTTTCCTAATTGATAGCCATAAGCTTTGCCAATTGAACCATTTTCATCCGCCCATGAGTCCCAGATATGGGAATGCAGATCATGAATGTTGTTGCTCTTTTTTTGCCAAATCCATAATAATTCATCGATGCAAGATTTAAAAGCGGTTCTCCTAATGGTTAAAATTGGGAATTCTTCTTGCAAATTGTATCTATTAACGATACAGAATTTTTTCACCGTATGAGCGGGAGTGCCATCTTCCCAATGTGGCCTAACTTTTAAATCTGTATCCCAAAAGCCATTTTCTAAAATGTCTTTCATGTTGTCTATAAAAATTTCATCAGCTCGTGACATATTGTTTCCTCCTAGTAATGCTTAAGCATTATTTTATCAATATAGTTTTTAATTTCAATTAGATAATTATATTTCTATAGATATATTTATAAAAAGATTGGCCAAAGCCAACCAGTTTATGTGATTTTGGTGCACATGACAGGAATCGAACCTGCACACCGTGAAGTACTAGATCCTAAGTCTAGCGCGTCTGCCAGTTCCGCCACATGTGCATATACAAGCAAAAATTATTTTACTAGATGGGGATTATTTATCAAGTTTTTATTTTTATTATTTTTAAAAAAAGACACGCGTATATGCGTGAAGTCATAAAAAGGAATCGCAAAATTTAGATTTAATTTTTAAGAAAATTTTAAAAAAATTGGAAATAAATTTTATTTTTCTTTTCAAAAAACCTGCAAATTTTCGTTATTTTAATAAAATTAATAAAATAGATTTATTTTATTAGTTTGGCAAAAATCGGCATAATAAAAAATTTTTAAAAAAAGTACGATTTCTCTTTACAAATAAAAAAATGAGTATAATATAAGTGTCAATACAGAGAATCCTCCCCGTCCCAAGCAAGACGTTAAAAGGCAAATGCTAATGAAAGTGAGGATTCAAGTATGAGTAGAAAATACATTCTTAGCGCAATTATTAATGGTAATGTCAAAGGATTTAAGAAGGACTTCAAATCCAGAGATGATGCTATCAACTACATTTATGAATATTTAAATAGTCGTTACATCTATAACGTTCAAGTAACAGACGAAATCTATAAAAGTAAACATAACGTCGAATACGTTTTAGATGGCGGCGACCGTTTCTCTATCGCTAGAGTTGACTAAGTAAGGCACGTAATTAATTAAGTTTGATGAAGTAATCAGTGATTTGCTCTGGACTTTCTAAATAATTATTGGCTTGCCAATATTCTAGAGTGATAATGAAGTTTTCTTTGAATTGCTTGATGTGCAAATTTATTGGAATATCTTTAGAGGAAATAAAATTAGAATTTACACATGCTTTAGCAAATTCATCGAGTTCTTCCTTCATCTTATTCACAAAAATGTCTTTGCTTTGAGACAAGAAAATGGCATCAATTAGATCCCTTTCATCGCGGATATGATAAAAAATATGCGTGATTAGATGGGAATATTCAAAGATTGATGATTTAGAGAAATCGTGTGTCTTCTCTTCATTAAGAGTGTGTGAGAACACATGAGTAAATATGCGTGAGCATATAGATTCTAATAATTCATCTTTGGTATTAAAATGCGCATAAAACGTAGATCTAGATACACCAGAATTATCAAGAATATCCTGGATGGTGATCTGCGCATAAGATTTAACTTTTAAAGCTTTGGTTAAGCCTTCATAAATGAGATTTTCAGTTCGCTCTGTTCTCTTGTTCATGATTTAAGTTTATTACCTTATTTGAAATAAAACAAATTGTTTTGTTTGAATAAAATTAATTTAGATCCAAAACTAGCTATGAAAGGCTTACCAAAGTTAAAAAGTTTAAAAAAATAAAATAATACTGTACATTTTTAAAAATAAGGATTACTATCATATATCACATTTATCCCACCGTCCTCGGCGAGACGTTAAACCGCTTAGTAATATTGGAAAGTGAGGATAAATATATATGAGCAAAAAGTACATTCTTCAAGCCATCGTTGATGGTGATAATATCAGTTTTAATAAGGAATTTAAAACCAGACAAAAAGCCATAGATTATATGTTTAATTACTATGTCTTTAATGAAAACCAAAATGTTCAATTATTCGAGGAATATTATAAAGAAAACACACATGATGTCGAATATATCCTTGATAATGGCGATAGATTCTTTATTAGCAGAATTATCAAATAATTAGGAATTAGTTTTATTTAAACAAACTGATTCCGAACAAAATGGCGAAATTTGTTTTATTTAGCTTATAATAATGTTAGATTATTATTATGCTATCTAAAGATATTATTTCTAAGAATTATAAGCAAGAAAGAATTAGACGAAACAAGTCTAAAATAATTATTCTTTCCTGCTTATTTTTATTTTTGTTAATATTATGCTTTTTCTCTTTATTAATAGGGCCTAGTACTCTATCTTTTGCTGATTCCTTTATGGCATTGTTCTATCAAGGAGAAAGATACGCGATAAAAATAGTTTGGGGCATAAGAATGAGAGAGGTTTTAGTTGGCTTATTAGTGGGGGCATCTCTTTCCATCGCCGGATTAATAATGCAAACCACTTTAGGAAACATAATGGCTTCTCCATCCACTCTTGGAATATCTAATGCTGCAGTATTTGGGGCAAATTTATCAATTATTATTTTTGCTGGTGGGTTTGTAAATACCGGAAATAATTTAAATAATTTGTTAGTTAGCGCAAATCCGTATTTAACTTCTATTTTTGCTTTTATCTTTGCTTTGTTATCGACATTATTGATATTGGGGTTATCTAAAATTAAAAATTTCTCGCCAACAGTTATCGTTTTAGCGGGAATTGCTTTAGGCTCAGTCTTTACCGCTGGGACGACATTATTACAATATTTTGCTACTGATGTCGGCCTTTCTGCTGCGGTTATTTGGAGTTTTGGAGATTTATCAAGAGCCAATTATCAAGATTGTATAATAATCGCTGTTGTTTTAGCTCTTGGCTTAATTTTCTATATGTCTATGAGATGGAAATACAATACTTTGTTAGGTGGAGATGATTTTGCTAGATCTTTAGGAGTTAAGGTTAATAAATTGCGATTTTCTTCTTTATTAATTGCTTCTTTATTGGTAGCTACTTCTATCTCGTTTGTAGGCTTGATTGGATTTATTGGCATTATATGTCCACATATCGCTAGAAAGATTTTTGGAAATAATCATTCTTATTTAATTCCTTCTAGTTTTTTAACTGGTTCTATCTTATTGGTGGCATCTAATACCTTTGGTGGATTAATAGGTGGTGGTAGTGCATTACCAGTTGGAGCTGTTACATCCATTATTGGTGCGCCATTCTTCTTATATATGATTTTATCGCAAGGAGGTAGACACCATGTTAGAAATTAAAAATCTATCTTCTGGCTATTATAAAGACGAAGTCATAAAAGATATTTCTTTTAATATAGAAAAAGGAAAGACAACTATTTTATTAGGGCCTAATGGCAGCGGAAAATCGACACTCATTAAAACAATAGTGGGAATACTTAAGCCAAAAAAAGGAGAAATAATTTTGGATGGTGAAGATTTAGCTAAGATGAGCGAAATCAATAGAGCAAAGTTAGTGTCTTATGTTTCTCAAGAACATTCAATTACCTCACTTAGTGTATATGACACCATATTATTAGGAAGACTTTCATCCTTTGGGTTAGTAGCGAAAAATGAAGACCATAAGAAAGTAGAAGAATTAATAGAAGAATTTAAATTAGAATCTATCGCTTTAAAAAATGTAGATGAATTATCTGGCGGAGAAAGACAAAAGGTCGCTATTGCTAGAGCTTTAGTGAACGAACCGAAAGTAATTGTTTTTGATGAGCCAACATCAAATTTGGACATTTCTAATGAGCTTTTAATTCTTGATGAAATTCAAAAAATCCTAGTAGAAAAGGAAATCCATGTCATTATCGCAATCCATGATATTAATATCGCTTTACAGTACGGGGATAAAATTATCGGAATAAAAGATGGATGCAAGGTTAAAGAACTCTTTGCTAGTGAAATAGATGAAGAATTTATTCATAATCTTTATGGCATAAATTGTAAAATAACAACTTTAGATAATAAACCAATAATCATATTTAAAAAACGAGGAGATTTGAAAAATGAAAAAAATGAGAATTAGTTTTATTTTATTATCATCATTACTATTAATCAGCGCTTGTAATAATGCCTCATCAAATAGTGGAAGCAATTCCGATAAAAAGAGCATTATTGTTACCGATATGGTAGGAAGAGAAGTTGAAGTCATTCCTGGATCATATAAAAGAGTGGTATGCATTGGAGCAGGCGCATTAAGAATGTATTCATACATTGGCGATGTTAATCTTTTAGCGGGTGTTGAAGATATCGACAATATCTCATTAACTGATAGACCTAAGATGTTTGATGGGGTAGCAAGACCATATTTTATTGCCTATCAAGATATATTTAAAGAATTACGTAGCTGTGGGGTCGGTGGTCCTAATGCCCAAATAGTGGAAGAAGCAAAAATATTAGCTTGTAACCCAGATATAGTTATATCCGAATATGAAGATGTAAAGATTGCAAACGATCTCCAAACATATCTAGAAGTGCCGGTTTTAACTTTAAAATATGGTTCAAAAGGTGTTTTTGATGACTATGTTAAGCAATCTTTTGAAATGTTGGGTAAAGCTTTTGATAAAGAAGAAAGAGCTTTAGAATTAAATAATTATATTGATGTTTGTAAAAATGATATTTTTAATAGAACTGCAAATCTAAACAATGAAGAGAGTTCAAAGAAAGTATATGTGTGTGGGTTAGGTCAATGGGGCACCACTAATCATTTAATGACGGCAAAAAATTATGAGCCATTTAATGTTGCTCATATTAATAACATCTGTGATTCTGTCTTGACTAATAATGGCATTCAGTCAATAGAAGAAGAGGTTTTTGTCGATATTGGAAAAGATGTTGATGTGATGATTATAGATGCAGCAGCGGTGAAGAATATTAAACCTTTATATCAAAATAATCCAACCATGTTTGATGAATGTAAAGCATGGCAAGAAGGAGAAGTATATTTGCAAATGCCATATAATGCTTATTATACTAATTTAGAAATAGTTTTAATTAACACATATTTCAATGCAAAATGTGTCTATCCTGAACTATTTTTAGATATCGATATGGATGAACTTACTGATGAAGTAACATTTAAATTTTTGGATGAAAAATTAAATGATGAAATTAAAACATATCAGCATTCTTATGGCGGATATCAAAAGATTGATACAAATACGTTTTTTAATTAGTTATGAGCATAGTTAGTGAATTTTTTGATAGATTAGCGCCTACATGGGAATTAAATTTAAATGAGAAGTTGCCGCTGGTAAAGTCTCTTTTAGATGAGGTTGAAATTAAAAACGGAGATGATATTTTAGATTTAGGATGTGGAAATGGCATAATTAGCGAATTGCTTTTTTCCTATTCTAAAAAGCCAATTTTAGGAGTAGATGTTTCTAAGAAAATGATTGAAACTGCGAATAAAAGATTTAAAGATAATCCTAATATTAGTTTTAAATGTTTAGATTTTCTAACTTGTGATATCAATCAAAGTTTTGATTTAATAGTGATTTATAATGCTTATCCTCATTTTGTGGATAGAGATAAATTTCTAAATTCTCTTAAGAAAGCATTAAAACCAAAAGGTAGATTCGTTATCATGCACTCATTAAGTAGGGAAGCATTAACCACTCATCACGAGGGGCTTTCATCAAAAATATCTCGAAATTTACTACCAGTTGAAGAAGAGAGCCAATTTTATCTGCAAGATTTTAATTTATTAAAAGCTCATGAAGATGAAAAACATTATTTCATGCTTTTTGAAATAAAATAATAAATGTAAAATTGTCTCATGGAAAAAATTAAAATACTTTTAGATTGTGATCCTGGACATGATGACGCTATCGCGATTCTTTTAGCAGGACTAAATGAAAAAATAGATTTATTAGGAATAAGTGCAGTATCTGGGAATCAAACATTAGATAAGACCGCAAGAAATGCCTATAATGTTTCGCGTTATTTAAATATCAATGTCCCTATATCTTTAGGAGCGGATAGACCATTAAAAAGAGAAAGGTTAAATTGTGGTGAAATTCATGGTGAAAGTGGATTAGATGGCTTTTCTTTTCCAAAATATACTTATGATTATGATAAAAGAAGAGCACCTGAATTCATAAAAGACATGCTCTTAGCTAATAATGATGTAATAATGGTAACAACTGGGCCGATGACTAACTTAGCTATAGCTTTAAGCAAATATCCAGAAATCAAAAGGCATATCAAAAAGATTATACTTATGGGTGGCTCAATTGGTGAAGGCAATATTTCGCCTTATGCTGAATTTAATATTTTGGCTGATGCTGAAGCCGCAGATATATGCTTTCGAAGCGGTTTACCGATAAGAATGATTGGTTTAGATGTTACTAGAAAAGTCCTAGTTTTAGAAAAAATTGTAAAAAATATGGGACTTTTGCACACTAAATCAAGCGAAATGTTTGTGGCTTTAATGAAATTTTTCAATAAAACTCAAAAGGAAGTCTTTGGCTTAGAAGGAGGCCCATTACACGATCCTGTTACCATAGTTTCATTAATTGATGATAGAGTGCTTACTTACGAAAAGATGGATGTGACCATTAATATCTGCAATACTGAAAGATATGGAGAGACAATTTGTGTTCCTAATACGAATTCAAATATTGAAGTGGCCACTAAGATTGATGTGAATTTATATTGGGAAGTAATTAAAGCTGGTCTAAATAAATATTGATATAAAACATTGATTGGAACTTCAAATATTTATAAATTTGTAGAATTTTTGAAAATAAAAATTTGTTTTTGTGTCTTGATAATCTTTTTAATTTAAAAAATTAAATGTATAATTACAATGCTATGGCTGAAGAAATTAAAAAAGAAAACGTAGATAATCAAGAAGAAAAGAAACAAAAACATTCTGGCATTAAGTATCTAATTAATATTTTGCTAGTGTTAGCTGTTACTTTTGTAGCGGTTCTTATTACTCTTTTTAGTGACCCAAATGCTGGTCCTCAACAGATTTTAGCCACGGTTAGACATGCTAATTGGATGTGGATTGGGATAGCTTTTTTAATAACATTTTTTGCCATTCTTATTCAAGGTGTCATTTTATTTTTTTACGCGCGCTTATATACGAGAAAATATCATGTTTATCAAGGTCTTGCTGTGAACTGCATTGGAATTTTCTATAACGCAGTTACTCCTGGGGCTAGTGGTGGTCAAGTCATGGAGGCTTATACTTATAAAAAGCAAGGTGTTCCTATCTCTGCCGCGGCATCTATTATGGTCATGCAAGGTATTGTTTATCAAATAGTTTTAATTATCTATGGGATTCTAGCTATTACAATTAAATCCGAAACCATATTCTCCATTAAGGCTTTTGAATTTACGATTAATGGATATGATATTAGTTTGTCATCCCTCCCGTTGATTATTATAGGATTTGGTTTGAACTTATTTATGATTGTCCTTTTGTTTGGCATGTCATATTGGAAGAGATTACACAATTTTATTTTAGGACCACTTATCGGGGGACTTGCTAAAATCAAAATTGTTAAAAATCCCGACAAATCACGTGAGAATTTAAGAATTCAAGTCGAAAACTTCAAGATTGAATTAAAGCGTTTATTTTCAAATATTCCATTTTTAATCCTTGTTTTGCTGCTAAATTTCATTGTAATGACATGCAATTTCTCATTGCCTTTCTTTGTTGGTAAGGCTTTAGGATCGGTGTCTATGGAATCGGTTCAAAGCTTCTGGGATGTTGTATTCTTTTCTAACTTCCATCAAATGATTGCCGGTATTGTCCCTATTCCAGGTGCTGCTGGTATTTCTGAATATTTCTATAATCAACTCTTTGCCACATACATGATAACAGAAACTGGTGAGTCTATTATTTCTGCTTCTCAATTAATTTGGAGAACTATTTCATTTACCATTCCTTTAATTGTTGGAGGATTTGTTTCTGCTTTCTATCGCGCCTCTCCAAAAGAAGAAGCGAGAACATCTGGTATATCCCATCAAACATTTGTCTCCATTCAACATGAAACATTTATTGAAAGAAGTAAATCCGCTGAAGAAGCCTATCAGACCATGCGTTTAACTAGAAGTGCGATTAAAGAATCT
Organism: uncultured Bacilli bacterium; assembly: GCA_905236085.1. Taxonomy (GTDB): domain Bacteria; phylum Bacillota_I; class Bacilli_A; order RFN20; family CAG-826; genus CAJOOD01. The sequence goes on along the minus strand of CAJOOD010000029.1, from coordinate 5,901 downwards.
TTGAAAAAGAGAAATGCTGAGGACAGAAAGAAAAGACTAGAGAAAAAGAAACTCAAAGAAGCTAAAGCTCACTCCAAAGATGAATACGATAAATTAGATATCAATGATTACGAGGATTAATATGAAGATTGCTCTATTTACTGATACATATCCTCCTCAAATAAATGGTGTTGCCACATCAACATATAATCTTGCTAAAACTTTAAGAAGGCATGGAAATGAAGTTCTAGTTGTTACTACTACATCTAATGACAAGGCTGACGCTAACGAATTTCAATATAATGAAGGAATAGTGAGAATTCCTGGATTATATTTGAAAAAAATGTATGGCTATAGATTGCCTTGGGTTTTTAATTCTAAAGCCTTTGAGATTGTTAAAGCTTTTGATCCCGATATAATTCACGATCAGACCGATTCAACCGTTGGACAATTTGCCAAGATTTGTGCACGTAGATTGAATTTGCCAATTGTATACACATATCACACTCAAATAGAAGATTACACATATTATGTCACTAAAGGCTATCTTGATAGAGCGGCGAAATCTATCGTTAGAAGTTATTCTTTAGGACTGACTAAATATTTTACCGAATTTATCACTCCTAGTATAAAAACTAAAGAGATGATTAGATTCTATGGTGCAGATAATTATGTCTCAGTTATTCCTACTGGAATAGATTTCTCATTGTTCAAACAAGAGAATTTAAATCCCAAAGAAATAGATGCTCTAAGGGAAAAATATGGCATTGATAAAAATGATTTTGTATTTCTAATTTTAGGTAGACTAGCCCAAGAAAAATCTATGGATGTATCCTTAAAAGGTATCAAGGAATTCATTAAAATGCACCCAGAGATCAATACCAAGGTTTTAATCGTTGGTGGTGGACCTTATCTAAATGCTTTAGAAGTTTTAGTGAACGAACTAGAAATGCAAGAAATAGTAAGATTTGTTGGACCAGTATCTGCGGACAAAGTTCCATATTATTACCATCTCGCCAGTATTTATACATCTGCTTCATTAACAGAAACGCAAGGCTTAACTTTTATGGAAGCTATGGCCTCTGGCGCAATAGTGATTGCTAGATTTGATGATAATTTAACAGGTGTCATTGAAGACAATGAAACCGGATTTTTCTTTACCGATGAATCTTTGTTTGAAAAGAAGGCTTATAAAGTTTATCAAATGAACGAAACTGAAAAGAATAGAATAAGAGAAGGTGCTTATAAGATAATTGAACAATACTCAATAGACACTTTTTATAAAAATATAATCGGAGTATATAATCGTGGAATCAAAGCTTACTGGTAAAACAATAAAAAAAGTGGGGATTTGCACAAATAAAGTGGTTATCTCCTTTACAGATGGCGAAAAAATGGATATCTCAAAAGAGACATATTCATCTTTTTATTTGTTTGAAGGAAAGAATCTTTCCATGCAAGAATATAAAAAGATAAAAGATTTAAATGATGTCTCCTCTTTGCTCGATAGTGCTTTTAACATCATCAAAAGAGGCTTAATAACTGAAAACAAACTAAAAGAAAAATTGTACGCTAAAGGGGCAAGCAAGAAACAAGTCGATGAAGTTATGACTTGGCTTAAAAAACACGATTTGATTAACGATGAAGCCTATATTGAAGATTATCTAGAATATGCCGATGAAGTTAATATGGGCCAATACAAAATTAAAGAAAAACTATATAACAAAGGTATAAGCAAGGAAAGAATTGAAAAAATTAGATTCTCAGAATCAAAAGAAAAACAAAAAGCTAAAAACATCTATAAAGATGTCTTAAGAAAATATGATAATTTGTTAGGTGATAATAAAAGACAACATATTTACAATTTTTATATTTCACAGGGATTTTCAAAAAATATAGCTTCTGAAATGGCGGGAAGTGCTCCAAGTGATGATAAAAAATTAGTAAAGAAATCATTAAATAAGGATTTTGAAATTGCTTATAAAAAGTTTTCTAAAAATTATGAAAATAAGGAGCTTTTTGAGCATATTTTTCGAAGTTTAAAAGCTAAAGGATATACTTATCAAGATATTAAAAAGAAATGGGAGGAAAAATGTAATGAACTTTATTAAAGACTTTAAAAATGGCACTTATGTTGATGACCAATTCGTTATTACGCAAGTGAGCAAGTCTATAGCCACGACTGGGAAAGAATATTATCGCATGACTTTAAAAGATGCTTCGGGAACTATTCAAGGTGTTAAATGGAGTGTTTACCCTGGAGAGGATGAATTTGTTGCCGCTAATAATATTGTTTATGTTTCTGGTGTGGTAGAGATTTATGGAAAAGCGTCTACAATGCAAATCAGGATTGATAAGATTGCTCCTGTACCACAAGATCAAGTTATTGTAGCTAGATTTGTAAAAAATCCTCCAGTTCCAAGAGAACAATTGGTGGAAAGGTTTAATAAACACTTAGCATCGATTTCTGATTATGAATTGCAATTAGTGATCAAAACTGTACTAGAAAGAGTGGGAGATAAATTCTATGAATATCCCGCCGCAGTTAGTGTCCATCATGATTTTTCTAGCGGATTATTATACCATACTATTTCAATGGCGGACTTAGGCGTTTATTTATCTTCTTATTATGTTGATATAGATAAGGATTTATTATTAACTGCGATATTACTTCATGATATTGCTAAGACTATTGAATTTGAAGGTGATGTCTCCTTTAAATATTCCTTAGAAGGAAAATTATTGGGCCATATTTCTATTGGTATGGCCTTAGTAAGAGAAATAGTTGATGAATTAGGATTAAAAGGCGAGAAATTCTTATTATTAGAACATATGATTTTATCTCATCATGGACAATTAGAATATGGTTCACCAGTATTACCACAGACAAGAGAAGCTATATTATTAAATCTCATCGATAATTTAGATTCTAAAATGGCGGTTGCAGATAAAGCACTAGAGGATGTGTTACCAGGAGAAATGAGCCAAAAGATTTTTGCTCTTGATAATAGAATTCTATATAAGCCTAAAAAGCAATAAAAGACTAATATAAATAAAAAATGGCCGAATCGGCCATTTTTTTAATGAAAATGATTTAGTTCAAGTTCTTAATAATCTGTTCTCTAATCGTTGGAAGAAGTTTTTTATTTTCTTCATCATTCTTCATTTCAAGAATTAGATTATCAGGTTTTCCATAACGTGGAATGACGTGAACATGAAAGTGCATGACACTTTGCCCAGCTTCTTCATAGCAGTTGGCGATAATATTAACGCCTTTTGCTCCGAGCATCTGAATCTGTACTTGACCGATTCTTTGAGCAACATCCATGACTTTATGGACCAATTCTTTAGGAGTTGATAAGAAGTTTTCATAATGTTCTTTACAAATGACTAAAGCGTGTCCTTTGGTGACTTGCGATACATCGAGGAACGCAAGTACATCATCATCTTCATAGAGTTTATAAGACGGAATTTCTCCGTTGACAATTTGGCAGAAGATACAATCTTGTTTCATGGTAATTTACCTCCTTACCTATTAATGATTATAGCAAAGAAAAAGAGGTTTTAAAGCCTCTTTTTATCTTATTTATCTATTTAATAGATATTTATTAGTCAAATAGATCAGGATAATTATCAACGAAGTAATCGTAGATAACAGTATCATGATATTTTAAGACAGCCTCTTCTAACCAATATTTAGTAGAAAGAGATTTATAAGAATCGCCAGCGGCAATTTCTTCTGCGACTTGATGAGCAATATCTTCTTGCTTTTCAAATCCTTCCATACCACCATAAACGGTTTCGTAATTGCTAGAAGAAGTCTTGCTTAATTTAGAAGAAGAGACTGCTTCAGTAATTTCTACGATGGTATAAGTGGAAGAGTCTTTGTTGAACCATAAGATATCTTTAAGTCTATTAGAGACATCGCTATAGTCATCAATATCAACTCTTTCTGTTGATAATGGTTTTAAGAAATAACGGCCATGAATCTTTGCAACGTAGTTGCCTTCATCAGCATCAATTGCGTAGCCAGAGGTACTAAATCTATCTGGATAATCTTCTTTATCTAACGCATTAGCGACACCGATGTTGAATAAACGGTTTCTAATAGTATCGTTTAAGCTGGATAAACCGCCATTTTTGATTGCCCAGTCAACTGTGGTGTAGTCTTCTTTAGTGATGCTAAGTTCTTTAGCTGCAACACCTTGAGCGACAGTATATGTACCAGAACTTGTGAAGTCGGATTCAATAGAACTATCAGTAGTTAATGGATTCTTGGTGATTTCTTTCAAATTTTCAATCATATCACCATAAGAAGTACCGGTCCAATATTCATATGTATCGCCAGTATATCCTTCGGTATCTACGAATGTTTCATATGTAGAACCAGCCTTTTCTAAGAGATAAGCCGCTCTTTGATAATCATCGCCATCATTAGCAGGTGTAACATCTAAGCCAATACCTCTCCAAGCTTTAGAAATATAGGAGAAGTCAGCGCTTTGAGCTAAATCTTCATCATCAGTATTGATGTAAGTATCAACATAAGCGTTCATCAAATTACCCGCAAGTAATGGGTAATCGGAGTTGCTAGAAATAGAGATGATATTTACTTCACGCGCGTACGCTCTACCTAATGTATTATAAGATTCTTCAAATAGGTATTGTTCTACTAATAATTGACGATAGATTTCAGGAATGATTTCTTTGCTGATGTAATCATATCCTTTAGTTTCATCTTCGTATAAATCACGGTTTAATAATCCTGGCAATTTAGAAGCATCTTCCCATTCATATGTGAAGACTTCTTCATCTAATAATTCAGGAACAACGATATAACGATCGTGAAGAGAAGAATCACTTAAAAGTAAAGGATTTGCAACGTTTTTGACAGTATTTCTTAATGACATCAAGAAATCAGTTTCATAGAAATATCCATCTCTAGTATATGAAGAGGAAATCTTATTATATAAAGTTTTGGCAATGCCTTTTTCAATTCTATTAAAGGCAGATACAACTTTATATCTTTCTTTAGCCGCGGCTTCTTCACCATTGATACGATCACCATCTTCGTTTAAAAGATGGAATGCTTTGTGATCATTAATGAAGGTGGTGACAGTTTCATCAACTGTGCCGGCATTAATCTTTTCAGCAACTTTAGAAATGTCAGCATATCTTCCGTAAACAGAAATAGAAATTTGATACAATACTTCATTAAGGACATCGTTAGAGAGTGTTCCACCATCTCTCATAGCGTCGTAAATAATAGATTTAATATTGTTATAGACATCACTAGCTAATTTATCACTACCGGTATTGACGACTAAATTATCATCATAATCGGTTGGTTTAGCTTGGACATCATTGCTACACGCAGAAAGCATTAATAGAGGGAGAGCCAATAAGGCTATTAATTTTTTATTTTTCATAATAACAAGCTCCTCCTTTGCTCCATAATGAGCCATCTGGATCATAATCTTTAAAGTGAATAGCGCATGTGACTTTGACTAATCTTGATGAATTATCAATACCGGTTTCATCGTCTCTGATTTCATATTGTAATGCAATCTTATCAAGATACGAGTTCCAAGTATCGTTAACAGATTTTTCGTCGTTCCATTCGTTATATTCACGTTTGTTATCGATAAATGTAGAAATAGCGTTTTTGATGGTTTCATCATTGATAGTGATTTGGCCATTACTTACTAATTCTTCAAAGATACGGTAGTCATACATTGAGTCAAAACCTTTGACCTTGCCTTTAACAGTATCCGCACGGCTGCTATAAACAGACATTTCAGTATCCATATAGTTGACATAAGTAACTTTATCTTTACCGTTTGTGTCTACTGGATAATTGACATCACCTGGTTTGTAGGTTGTCCAATATTCATTAATAGTAGTGTTGTTGTAAGAATAAGTTGT
>CAJOOD010000028.1 GCA_905236085.1 uncultured Bacilli bacterium | reverse complement strand
CTCGCATAATATTGAATTAAAGTTGTAATCCCAGAGAAGAAAGAAGACATTGCCACCCCAATAAGAATAATCGCCGTCGTGTCTAAGTTAGTAAATTTGGAAATAAGTAGAACCACCGCTACGGCAACCAAAGAAAAAAGAAAAGCAAAGATACTAACAAAATATGGATTACTAACACCTAGACTATTTCCATGTTCAGTAATAATCTGTCCTCCATTTAAAACGATAATCGCGATATTTGCCCCTAGCACCGCTGCGTTTGATACCCCTAAAGATGTAGGTGAGGCCATCGGATTTTTAAGTACCGCTTGCATCGCCACACCTGAAACCGCCATCCCAGCCCCCGCGATTAAAGCCGCGATTATTCGAGGAAGACGAATATTATAAATGATGACATGATGGGCTTCTTTACCTTGATTAAATAAAGCTTTTAAAGCATCGATAAAAGTCATTGAAGAACTACCAACAAATAAAGCAATAACCGCTAAAAGGATGAGGGTAATACCAAATGAAGTTAAAACAATGATATTTTTTCTTCTAATGCAATTCACAGAAAAGATTGTACCATATCGAACACTTTTAAGATATTTGTTTTTTATTTATGAACAAAAATAAAACACTTTGTTCACATTGGGTCATGTGTTAAAATTTTTCTGTGAAATATAAATCAGACAAAAGTAATAAGATTATTGAAAATGCTCTTTTAAATCTCATGAAGGATCATGATTATAACGATATCAATATCACCGATATCATCTTAGAAGCGGATATCTCTCGAAGTACTTTCTATGCCCACTTCAAAAAGAAGGATGAAATATTAATTAAATATCTTGATGAGATGATGTCTCATGTTTTTGAGCACCTCGAAGGTAATAACAAAGATATTCTTACTCATGTCTTTGAACATATTAAAGAAGAAAGAGAAGAAATGAGATTAATCTTAGATTCTTCTGCTTCTCATCTATTTCGAAAAGAATTAAGAAAGAAATTAAATGTTATCGTCTCTTCTTGTTATGTTGAAGGACTTTATGGTCATAAAGATATCCCCACTGATTTAGCAAGACATCAATATCTAAATGACCTTATTGCTCTAATCCAATATTATGTTCATCATGGACAAGATATAAGCCCAAACGATTTAACGGAATATTATTTTAAATTATTTAATTGATATGAACGAGATAGAACAATATTTTGATAACGCTTCTAAGTCATGGGACGAGATGGAAAGAAGCCCACGCATTAAAGAATATCTATATTCATTACCTTTAAAAGAAGGGATGAAAGTTTTAGATGTCGCCTGTGGAACTGGTATTATCACCGAAACGCTTTATGAGATAGTTAAGATTGATATTGAGGCGATAGATATCTCGAGTAAGATGATTGAAAAAGCCAAAATCAATCACCCTCAAAATTATCTCCACTTCTTCAACAAAGATTTCTATCAATTACAAAATAAGACATATGATGCTTTAATCGTCTTTGATGCCTATCCTCATTTTTTAGATGTCACTAATTTTGTTAAAAAGTCCGATCAATTATTAAACGATAACGGCTATCTTATCATCCTTCATGATATTGGTAAGAAGACATTATCGGAGCATCATAAAGGTGTGAATAATATCTCTAGAACTTTAAAAGATGTCGATAAAGAAGTTGAACCATTTTTAAAATATTTTAATCCCATCAAGCTTGAAGAAGATGAAAATCATTACTTGATAATATTAAAGAAAAAATAATTATTTATCGCCTTTTTGTGGGTGCTTTTCTAAATAATTAGCAAAAGAGAAGATTTTTTCATCTTCATACATTCCTGAAATAACATGAAGTCCCATTGGGACATTTTCTTTATTAAATCCCATGAGGATAGAGGCACTAGGGTGACCAGAGAAATTAGTTAAGAAAGTCAAGGCAAAACCAATTAGAGGCTCGACTTCCACACCGTTAATTTCATGAGGGCCAACAGTCATTCCTTTAATAATAAGTTATTTTGTTATCGATTAAATAAGCACTCATGGATTAAAATTAATTCATGGAAGACAAATTCTTATTAAGTGGCTGGAATAATGCTACCTATAATACTAAAGATAATGTAGACGATAAAGAAGATAAGCCAATCGTCTATCTATCTCAATACGAATTCAATTTAAGAGACGATGATATCATCGAATATCTATATAAGGTACCATGGAACTTATTTTATTTTGATTATGAAGTTTATCAATTTCTTCATAACAGTGTCTCCTTTAAAAAGGAAAACGATTACCGTCGCTTCCCTAATGAAGAATATATCCATAACCAAATTGATCAAGCCAAATTATTGATTGTCATATTAAGCAAAGAATTATTAAGTGGTGAATCCATAGCCTTCCACTTTGAAGTGGAATATGCCTATAAAAAAGGAATACCAATTTTACCACTTGCGAGAAAGTCCGATGGTGTGGAGCTTCTTTTTAATTCAATGTTTCCTAATATCGAAATTATCTATACTGACATCAATGATGAATTTAAAACAGGTAATAGATTAAAACATTATTATGAATATTTTATTCGTGAACATTTTAATAAAGGTGAGACAACGAAGATTAGAGAAAGTTTTATCTCTCACGCCTTTTTAAGTTATAGAAAATTAGATCATGACTATGCAATAAAATTATTAGAACTTTTTGCAAGTGACAAAGAGCTCATCCCCTATTCCATTTGGTTCGATGAATATCTAACCCCAGGAGAAGGATATACAAGTGAAATTGATGACGCGATTAAGGCCTCTGATTTTGTCATCTTCTTAATCACACCTAAAGTATTTGAAGAAGGTAATTATGTTAAAGACATCGAATTCCCATTAACGGTTAGTCTTAACAAAAAGATGATTGCTATAGAAGTAGAGCCCGTTGACCATTTTAAATTACAAAGAGTGTTTAAAGGAATGCCTACACCTATATCCTTTAATAATAAAGAAGAGTGTTTAAAAATTGTTAAAGAATATTTTGATATCAAACATCAAAAACCATTAACTCCAGAACAGTATTACTACATGGCTATCGCCTATCAAAAAGGCATCGACTCTATTAAGAATTTTGGTATTTACTGTCAATATTTTGACATGGCAAAACAAGGTGGATATCTACCAAAAATAAAGCCAATTACTCTTTCAGAAAAGCAAAAATTAGATTTATTATTAAGCAAATATTATTCCAATATCTATGAACTAGATAAAGAGCAAATATCAAAAGACATTAAAGAAAATAATAAGCAAATCATTAAAGCTCATTTACATCTAATTCTCGCTTTCTATTATCTAAATAGATATGAATTTAGAAACGCTGAAGAGGGAATCAAAGAAGCTAAAAGTCTAATTCTAAATAATGATGATGAATTAACATATATCGTTATTGAGCTATTAGAATCTTTAATAAAGATAAGAAAAGAACAATATCAAGAAGCCTATATAGAGTTAACAAAATTTGAAGAAAGAATAAGGAATTTTAATAAGCAAATCGCTTTTAATAAAGAAAAAGAAATTAAAGATTATTTATTAAATATCTATCAAATTGAATATGGAGAACTCCTCATTAAATTGCATAAATATGAAGAGATGACTATTACTTTATCTGGTGAATCTAAATCAAATATTTATAGTGATAAAATAAATGTTTTAAGAATGATATATCTTAATAAATGTGGGTTACGATGTAAAACGAATAATTTCTTATTAAGCCTCGATAACAAACTGATTTCTAAAATGGCTTTAAATATAGATAATTTTATAGTTGACAACGCTTTGATATATGCAAGGATATCAGAAGTATTTTATGAGCATAGAAACGATACATTAATGATGGATTATCTTCATGTATGGCCGTTTAAGATTAATGAATTAGAAAGCAAATTAGAAAAAGCAATTCCTCTTTTAGTAAAAGAGAATATTGATAATACATTTAGAAAACAAGAATCATTAGAGGCTTTATTTAGCATTCTAAAATTCTACCATTCTCTCGTCCTCTTCTATAATTTTTATGACGATAAAACGGATAATTTCGATGCCAGCCAATCTAGAATAGCCTTGACCGCAAAAATAGGAGAATATCTTTTAGAAAAGATAGAAAAAGATAATAATATAAGCGTTAATATTAACCCTCATGAACTAAAAGAAATTATTTATGATTGTTACCGCATCTTCAATGAAGAAAAAGGTATGGTTAAATATATTAATGATCCATATCATGTTTCTAAGGAAGTCGCTTATCTCCATCAGGAGGCATTAGATAAAATATTTGGTTCTTCATTTGATATGGATAGAGTCAAAAATATCATTGAAACCAGTCGAAATAGAAAAGTTAAATTACTTCTTTCTCTTGATCTTGCTAGATATTATTTTAAAGCAAATAAGGATGATGAATTTAATCAAATTAAACAGCAAATTCGTGATTATTTAAATAAAATTGAAGACGAACTAATTAAATATGAAGCACAGTATTATTTAATATATTTAGATAGATTAAGCGAAATATATATTGATAAAAATGTAGACACTCACTTTGAAGATTTTAAATATGAGGATATCAAATATAAGATTCCTTCAATATTAAATGTTTATTATATGACAAGACTAGAAGAAGGGCTATATTATCAAAGACAAAAAGATTATCAAAAGCAAAGAGCCATCTTAGAAGAAATGATACTTAATATGGATTGTCCTACTTTTATTAAATTCCTTACTTATCAACAATATTGTTCATCAATATATTTTGATGCTAATTTTAGTAAAGGTGAGATTGATAAATTTAATGCGATACTAGAGACATTTATTCCTTCACTAGTAAACCTAACCGCTAATAATGAAAACTATGAGGATTATCGTTATTCCTTAATTGCTTCTCAAATGCTTCTTTTTAGTAAGGTTAATAATGAGTCTATATATTTTACCAACCCTTATCAATATAAGAAGATGATTAAAAATGGTCCTTATCTTCAAAACATTAATGAAATCATTGAAAGCTTTGAACTATTAATCAATAAAGGAAAATGGAAGCCACTCGCTGGTTCATTTAGGCTTAATTATTTAGCTAATTATGTCTCTACTTTAAATGATTTAGAGATATTATCAGATAAAGAATTTGGTGAATATGCTTTAAGTATTGGAAGGTTAATGTTATCTTACGAGAGTTCTCTTAGCAAATACCTACTTAAGAGAGCTTATTATTGGATTAAAATTGGCTTTGAATTTATTGATGATAAAGGCGAAGAATATCAAAAATATAAAAAATTATATGAGGAGACGAATCAATAATGAAATCAATCATTCATGCTTTTAATAACGAATTCTCTTCCTTGTTTAACACGAAGGTTGGCTTAATTTTTCATAATGAGGATGAATATAAATTAGGCTCTTCTATAATCAATAAAATCATTAATAATCATAACGCTTTAGATTTTGTTTTTACCCTTATTAAAGAAGATGATAGTTCATTCAATTATCTTTATGATTTAAGTAATTGTCATTCTATTGAAGAATTTATTTATAACTTTGAAAAAGAATTAGATTTACCAAAGCAAAGAGATTATATGTTAGATGATTTAATCATGCTTATCTATTCTTTTAAATATGGTTATATCGTTAAAAAGAATGAAGAAGTCGCTTCATATTTATTGGATAAAATATCCTCATACACAATTGATAAATATATTGAAAAAAGCTTTGAAATATATTACGGATACAATCAGGAAGTCATCAAAGAATGGTTAGCTATTAGATATCTATTTTTAGCTAATATTTTAGAGAAATGTTTATTAGGTCATTACTCCACGACTACTATCATTTATCTTTCCTCTTTTCTTATTGGTGTTTATCGTCTTAATGAAGGATTTAACATTTTAGAAGAATATCTTTCTTTATTAGATGATGACAAAGATAAACTTCATGTCACTTATTATCTAGTTAGGGAATTAATTAATCATGAACGATTCTTAAAAGCCAAAGAAATTCTTTTATCAATTAAAGATATTAATAAAGATTCTGATGACACGAATTCCTATTATGCCTTATTAGGAATAGTTTTATTAAACCTTAATGAAGATGGGACAAAGGAATGCTTAAATAAAGTGAATGAGCTAAATGTTCAATATGAAGAAGTTTGTAATGATATAGTTAAAATAGATTTTGATTCTCGAAAGTCATTAACTGAGACAGCCATTAAATTAAATGACCACGAACAAGAGATGCTTAAAATCTTATATTCGTGGTGTGATAAAATTATTTTCATCTCTACTTATTATCATGATGTTTTGATGATTAAGGATATTTTTAATAGCCCACTTTCAACAGATTATACTTATATCCACCTACCTGAATATTATTTAAAAGATGAACAAGCGAAAGAAGTCGAATTACGTCTAGCCTTTAATCTATATAAAAATATCAAGGATTGTAGTGAGCCCCATCTTAACGAAATAAAGAAAACTCTAACCACCAATTTGAGGTATCTAAGAGGAAGGTATGAAAGAAGATATTTTGATATTGAAATCGATTATTTGATGACGGGATTTTATGATGATGAACGCGCGATAATATATCAAATTCTTAAAATCGCTAAAGATTTATATCCAGATGAATTTAATGATAAATACCTTGCTTTTAAGGCAAAATTTGGAAATTTAGTTGATGAAAAACCATATTATTATGATGAAAATAAAAATAAAGAATATCTTCAAAAAGAAGCTGTTGTTAGGAAAAAATATTTAGTTAATAAAATAGTCGAATATAAGAAAAAATATTCTAGTGATTCATACAATGATAAAAATAACTGGGATATATTAAGTGATGAATTTTTAATGCTTCAAGATATCTATTTTAATCTATATTATGAAGATAAAGAAAAATATCGTATCGACCTTATTGAAATAGTGACTTATCGTATAGAGGCTTTAGCAAGAGGGAATTTAAATTCCTTGCCATTTGATTTATTATCATTAAGGAATGAATTAATTAAGGAGGAAGAAAAAATTTATGGTAACCAAGATCGACTTACTGACACATGCTTCATTCAAAATAACGAATAAGAAAATCATCTACATTGATCCTTTTAATATTGATAAGGATTATATGGATGCTGATATCGTATTAATTAGCCACGACCACTATGACCATTTTTCTAAAAAGGATATTTTAAAAATAAGGAAAGATAACACAATCTATATCGCTCCTCTATCAATTAGAAATATGATCGATAAAGAATTAGAGGGTGAGGATGTTAGATATCTTAAAACAAATGAAGAAATTAATCTTGATAACATTAATATCAAAGGCATCCCTTCCTATAATATCAATAAGAGATTTCATCCTCGTGAGAAGAATTATTTAGGTTTTCTTATTAGTCTCGATAATGAAAAAATCTTCTACATTGGGGATAGTGATATCAATGAAGATAATATGAAAATTAAGTGTGATATCTTACTAGTGCCTATCGGAGGAACTTATACGATGAATTATGAAGAAGCCGCCTCTTTAACTAATCATCTTCAACCGAAAAAAGTCATTCCGTACCACTACGGAAGTATCGTTGG
>CAJOOD010000027.1 GCA_905236085.1 uncultured Bacilli bacterium | reverse complement strand
GTTGATGCTTATTCCACTCTTATTTCCGCAAATCAAATCATCGCGACAAATAAGGAAGAAAAAGCCAGTAATTATGTTAGAAAAAGTGCCACTTATATTGATGTTGTTGAAGCGGTAAAAGATTATCATGAAGATGTCTTTGATGTAGGTGTATCATATTCGGCAAATTTTGAAGAATATTTTAAAGATTATGACGAATTGTCATTAGCCTCCACAGCCTATCGATGTGCTCTTATGGGTTACTCGGTTAGAAATATCAATGAATACGAATGGTTAGATGATACCAATGTTACGGTCTATCCATCCATGCCTGAAACTTTAGAAGATGATGAAATAGTATTATCGCTAAGTGTGGAACAAGTTAAAGAAATCTGCTACAACCTTCATATTGTTAGAAGCGTGGAATCTTTAGGTGATTATATTCTTACAAATAAATTATTGGTGTGTTTTGATTTAGCTAATAATGATTGGCAATATTATGATGAACAAATTCTAACTATTAAAGGCTTTGTTTTGTCTAATTCACCACAGTTATATCATTATAATCACCTCTGGAATGAATATATGTTTGAAGAACAGATGAGATTTCCCACTAATGATAATTTAAGTGAAGTTGATTATTATCCTTGGGTCTTAAAAAAGATGACATATTTAAAAATGAAAAATAGTTCCTATTCTTTTCTAAGAAAAGCTAAAGAAGATATATATTTAGACCAATTCATTTTTGAATTAGCGACCACTGAATATTTTCCAACTATTTTCAGAAATACCAACCCAATAGATATTAATAGAGTTATGGTATTTATCAATACACTATATGGGATAAATTGTTCTTATTATCAATATATGAAAAAAATATTTAGTGAAGTTTCTTCACCGTTATTCTCATCACTAGGAGGCTATGCTATCTATGGTTCATCGCTATTGAGCGGTTTTTCTCGTCCTTTTTATCTTTCAAGCAGTCAAGCGCTACTTGATAATTGCGTGAATGAGGCTTCAAAACATAATATTTCCGATTTGCAATTAATTGAATTACCGATAGGAGTTATAGATGGATATTACGCAAAAGCGGATGAAAATTGCATAACTATATCAAGCGAGATAGATGATAACGATAAAAAATTATTAAAAGACGCTAATCAAGTAATAATTTCTAGTGGATTGGCTAAATCTATTTTTAATAAAGAGGATGTCATAGGTCAAAAAATATATTCATCATATATCAAACAATTCATTCAAAATGGTGAAGATGATTATTTTTATGAATTTCAGGATGCAGAATTAGAAGTAGTGGGAATCAAAAAAGAGGACAAGAATATTCTTTATCAAGATAGTTATTGGTCGATATTATTATTTGAATGTGTATATGGGGTAAGCGCTTATTATTTAGAGCCTAATGCAATGTCCATCGCTTGTGCTTCTAACGATAATGACAATTTAATTAATAAATTGAGTATTGAATTTCCTAATCTTAAATTTGTTGATCCTTTAAAAGATGTAAATGATACAGTTACCAGCCTATGCAATAAATTAGAAATATTTTTAATGGTCATATCAATAATTTCTATCGTTATATCAATCTTATTAGTCTCATTATGTAATTTTTTGCACATCGCTGAAGTCAAAAAAGATATAGGACTAATAAGATGTTTAGGGATAAATAAAAAAGAAGCCAAAAAACTCTTGTATTATCATTCCTTAAAAATAGCATTCAATGGTTTCATATTAGCGTCAATAGAAATCGCTCTTATTACCATTTTATGTCATATTGGTATGGAGGGCATGTTTGCTGCAAATCTCAGCTTAAAATTCTCATTTTTGCCTTATTTGGCCATGGGAGCCTTGAGTTTAATATTAGGAATTTTCCCAGCTTTATTCACGTCCAACAAGATTTCAAAATTAAATCCAATTGAAGCCATGAAGTCGTAGCATTCGTATTGATAAAATCAATAAATTAAGATATACTTTGCTATGGCAATAAAACACCATTACGAAAAGGAGTAAAAGCTTATGTCGTTAAAAGCAGGAATAGTTGGACTACCTAACGTTGGAAAATCAACCTTATTTAATGCGATTACTAATTCAAGCGCTCTCGCAGAGAATTATCCTTTTGCCACTATTGAACCAAATACAGGAATTGTAAATGTTCCAGATGAAAGATTAACTTTTTTATCAAATTTATTTAAACCAAAACGAACGATTGCTGCGACATGTGAATTTATTGATATTGCAGGCTTAGTAAAAGGAGCCTCGCAAGGTGAAGGATTAGGCAATAAATTTTTAGCTAATATTAGACAATGTGATGCTATTGTAGAAGTTGTGCGTTGCTTTGAAAGCAGTGAAATTATCCACGTAGAAAATAGTGTTGATCCTATTAGAGATGTTGAAATTATCAATTTAGAGCTTTGCATGGCTGACTTAGATACAGTTAATAATAGATTAGGAAAAGTGGAAACCAAAGCTAGAGTGGCTAAAGACAAAGAGGCTATTCAAGAAGTTGAAATCTTAATGAAATTAAAAGAAAAATTAGATAATGGAGAACCTGCAAGAAAAGCTAATTTAAATGAAGAGCAAATGAATTTCGTTAATTCTACTTACTTCCTCATGACAACTAAACCAATTTTATATGTCGCTAATGTTAGCGATTTAGATTTAAGCGATTTAGATAATGCTGAATACTATCAAAAATTAGTTAAATATGCTCAAGAAGAAGGTGTTAGTGTTATACCTGTCAGTGCACAAATCGAAAGCGAAATCTCAAAAATTGATTCCATAGAAGAAAAGAAAGAATATATGGAATTATATAATCTAAAAGAATCAGGATTAGATAGAGTGATTAAAGCCACTTATGCTTTGTTGAATCTATCGACATTTTTTACTGTCGGCGAAGATGAATGTCGAGCCTGGACATTTATTAAAGGCATGTCTGCTCCTCAATGCGCTGGAGTTATTCATACAGATTTCCAAAAAGGATTTATCAGAGCAGAAGTATATTCTTACGACGCTATCCATGAATATGGCTCTGAACTAGCGGTTAAAGAAGCTGGCAAAATTAGAAGTGAGGGGAAAGATTATATCCCAAAAGATGGGGATATAATGTTTTTTAGATTCAATGTATAGAATAGGTTTTAGTAAAGATATCCACCAACTAGTGGAAAATAGAAAATTAATCCTTGCTGGTGTGACAATACCTTTTGAAAAAGGAGAGAAAGCTCATAGCGATGGAGATGTGGTTATTCACGCTCTTAGCGAAGCTATTTTAGGTGCTCTTGCTTTAGGAGATTTAGGAACTCATTTCCCAGATAATGATGATAAATATCTAAATATTGATTCTTCTATTATTCTTAAAACTGTAAAGGAAATGATGCTAGAAAAAAG
Organism: uncultured Bacilli bacterium; assembly: GCA_905236085.1. Classification (GTDB taxonomy): domain Bacteria; phylum Bacillota_I; class Bacilli_A; order RFN20; family CAG-826; genus CAJOOD01. Next base: position 2,063 of record CAJOOD010000027.1, on the reverse strand, counting down.
CTATGAAATAAATAACATAGATATATCAATTTCTTTAGAAAAACCTAAGATTAAACCATATATTTTATTGATGAGACAAACATTAGCGGCTATTTTAGATATTGATATTGACCTACTATCTATCAAGGCGGGAACCAATGAAAAAATGGATGCAGTAGGTAGAGGCGAAGCAGTAGAAGCCACCGCTATAGTGTTATTAAAGTCTAGATAAACATAGAAATGTTTATTGAAAAGTAATTAATTATTTGTATAATATTTAAAGCTTATGAATATCGATTTATTATTAAAAACCAAAGTTGCAGAATCATTAAATAAGATTGGCATTGAATGCGATGTTGATTCTATTAATATTGCTGCAAGCAAAGATAAGAGCCATGGCGACTATGCTTGTAATGCAGCTATGCGCTTTGCATCTCAACTTAAAGAAAACCCAAGAATGGTCGCGGAAAAAATAGTGGAAAATATTAATAAAGACGGCATCGATCATATCGAAATTGCTGGCCCAGGATTTATTAATTTCTTTATGAAGAATGATTCTCTTACTAATATCATAAAGAAAATCATTGATGAAGGCTCAAATTATGGCAACGGTGAAAAGAAGCCAGGTAAAGTTAATGTTGAATTTGTTTCTGCTAATCCAACCGGTGAATTGCATTTGGGTCATGCTAGAGGAGCGGCCTTAGGTGATTCTCTTGTTAGAATATTAGAAAAAGCCGGATATGATGTCACACGCGAATATTATATTAATGATGCCGGAAACCAAATAAACAATTTAGCTAAATCTATCGATGCTAGATATCAAAATCTTTTTGGTAGAAATGTGGAAATTACCGATGATATGTATCATGGAGAAGATATCATCGAAATTGCTAAAGGATTAAAAGAATTAAACGGTGATAAATATCTTGATAATAAAGATGCTTTATCTTATTTCAAAAAAGAAGGAATGCGCATCGAATTAGAAAAAATAATTCGAGATTTGCAGGATTTTAGAGTTAAATTTGATGTATTTTCTTACGAAACTAAAGTTAGAAGTAATAACGCGGTGGAGAAGGAAATAGCTAATTTAAAACCTTATATTTATAATGATGGCGATGCTCTTGTCTTAAGAACGACTGATTTCTTAGATGATAAAGATAGAGTAATTGTTAAATCTAATGGTGATTATACATATTTCTTGCCAGATATTGTCTATCACTTAGATAAATTATCTAGAGGCTATACTTTTTTGATTGACTTATTAGGAGCTGATCATCATGGATATATCAATCGTATGAAATCCGCTTTAATGATGCATGGATATTCTAAAGATGTCTTAGATATTGAATTAATTCAAATGGTAAGAATCTTCCAAGATGGTGAAGAAATTAAATTATCTAAACGTACTGGAAAAACCATTACTTTAAGAGAATTATGTCAAGAAGTTGGTATTGACGCTGTTAGATATTTCTTCGTAGCAAGAAGTGCTGATTCGCATTTAGATTTCAATATCAATTTAGCACGTGAGCAAAGTTCATCTAACCCTGTATATTATGCTCAATATGCTTATGCTAGATTATATTCAGTCTTAAAAAACGAAGATAAATATGGTATAGATTTATCAGGAGCTTTAATCAAAGAAGAAAAAGAACTTTCTTTACTTAAAGTATTAATGGAGTATCCTAATATTATTGAAGCTACCAGTGCTAGTAAAGAGCCATGTATATTAACTAATTATATTCAAAAATTAGCTACATCGATTCATTCCTTCTATACGGAATGTCGTGTAATAGATCAAAATAATCCAGAAATGAGCAAAGCTAGACTTGCATTATGCAAAGCCGCTGCTATAGTTATGAAGGATGCTTTGAATTTAATTGGAGTGGAAGCTCCACAAGAAATGTAGGGAGGACAAAAATATGTCTAAATCAATGCTTGATGTTACTTATGATTACTTAGTCGAGGAAGATAGAGAAGTTAAATTTTCTGAAATTTGGTCTCATCTAATTAAAACCTTTAGCTTAAGCGAAGAAGAGGCTGATGCTAAATTAGCGACTTTCTATACCAATATGATGTTAGATGGT
>CAJOOD010000026.1 GCA_905236085.1 uncultured Bacilli bacterium | reverse complement strand
TTTTTGCATTTAACAGCGCTAACAAATTAAAACAAAAGAATATAAAAAGAGATTTATCGGAAGTGAAATTAAAGAGGTACTTGGATACGGTATTTCTATTTATAAGAAGAAAGTAGAAGTGAGTTACGAAAAACTGTAATTATTTAAATTTCCACGCAAATAGGGCCTATTTTTTCTGTTTTAACAATCACATTCTTTTATTTATTGGAAAAATATAATAGCATCTAGGTCGGATTAAGATATTGCCTATACTTCCTCTTAGACTTTATGTGTTATTGTTATTGATATGAACAACAAAGATATTTATCAATTAATAATCGATCAAAAGATGAAAGATGGAGACTATATAAGCCTTGATATTTCTTTATCTCCTTTTGAGATTGAAAAATTCTATTTAGATTATCCTGAACTTATCAATCAATATCTAATTACTCCTAGTGAATATTTTCCTTCGATAAATGTATATAAAGGAGAGATGTTAGAAATAGAAAAGATGATTGATTATAAACATCTAGATAGAGTGGATGGATTTGATGCTGCGATTAAATATATTAGGGATAGAGCCGCCACAAAGGTGGAAGATATTTTCACGTTTTTATGTTTCAATCTAGATTATAAAAAATATAGCTTTGATAATGAATATGAATTTGCTACCCATATGATGAATTTAGTACATTCTAAACCAGATGGATATTTATCTTATATTGTCGCTGAATCTTCATTGTTATGCCATGAATTATGTAAAGGCGGAAGCGGTCTATATCTAATCACTGTACAAAATAATTATTTTGAAGAAACCAACACAATAGAGAAACTGCATAAGCAAGTAGAAGACAAACTGTCATCTATTGCTAAAACTCTATTCTTAGATGATATGCCTGATATTGTCAAAATCTTATTAGCCTATAATCAAATAGGTGATTTAGCTAATTATTCTAAAGATATTACACAAAACTTAATTCATACTCCATATGGCTGTCTTATTTCCGGTGATTGTGTATGTGATGGCTTTGCTAAAACATTCTATCAATTATTAAAATTAGGCGGAATTGACTCACTGGTGGTTAACGGCCAAGTTATCACCGATAAAGGCGAAGAAAATCACACCTGGAATATGGTCAAATTAGGAAAAGATTATTATCAAATCGATCTAACGTGGGACGATGAAGTGACTATTATAAACCATTATTTCTTCATGCGTTCAGATGGATTGTTTTCTTTACATCATCAATGGGATGAATCTATCTATCCAGCATGTTCAATAGATAAAGATTTTAAAGATGAAATACAACAATATCTAACCGCGAATTCTGATAAATTAATTGCAAAAGGGGTGCAAAAACGCCTTATTTCTTATGAATTTATAAATTATAAAGGCGAAGAAATGAAGCCATATAATCGTTATTATAAAAAGAAATAATAAAACATAATCAAAAATCATAAAGCAACCATTTGACGCTATACAGAAAAAATTAACAAAGGACGAGTTTAATTAAATCTGGAAGTGCAAATGATGCACATCAAGTTGTTGGAGTTCAAGAAAATTACTGTATGCATTTATAGAGTTAACCACTCAACATATGAAATAGATGATTATGTTGATATAAATACATTACAACCACCAGAATGTTTCAATTCAAGTATTGATATTCTTTTATCTAACCCTCAAAGAAGACCCCCATCTTCTATAAGTGGGGGAGAATGTCACTTACTGATAACAAAGGCAAAAAAACAATCTAAATTTACAAATCGACAAAAATATAGAATTCTATAAAAAAATAAGTTAAATGGCTTGCACTATTAATGTGAATACGCTAATATAAAATCGACAAAAATATAGAATTCTATAAAAAAGGAGATTAATATGATTGAGAGAAATAAATATCTTAACGAATTAATTGGCTCAATGAATAACAAAATGCCTAAAGTGATAACAGGAATAAGAAGATGTGGTAAATCTTATTTGTTGAAAGAAATTTTTTCTAAATACTTAATTGATGAGAAAAAAGTAAATCAAGAAAATATAATACAAATTGAATTAGATGATATTAATAATATTAAATATCGTAATCCGATAGAATTATCAAAACATATAAATAAAAGAATTATAAACGAAGATACATATTATGTTTTTATTGATGAGATTCAACTAGTAACTCCAATATTAAATCCAGAATTTACTAATGGGGATATAGTACTTGCAAAAGCTAGTGATGAGAATGTTATAACTTTTGTTGATGTGGTGTTAGGAATTTCACGAATCCAAAATGTTGATTTATATGTAACTGGTAGCAACTCAAAACTTTTATCAAAAGATGTTGTTACTGAATTTAGGGATAAGGCAACAAATATTCATTTAAAACCATTGTCATTTGAAGAATTTTATTCATATTATGGCGGTGACAAGTATGCCGCGTTTTATGAGTATTTAATTCATGGCGGCATGCCTTTGGCGGTTCTTGAGCAAAACGTAGCTAAAAAAGAAAATTATTTAAAAGGATTATTTAATACGACGTACTTACAAGATATTCTTGAACACAATCATTTTAGAAAAACAGAAACCCTTGATGAACTTTGCAGCATTTTAAGTTTTTCTACCGGCCAACTCTTAAACACGCAAAAATTAGCGAATATTATTGAAAGTAGAAAAAAAGAAAAAATAGATAAAACAACTGTTGATAATTATTTAAACACTTTTATTGATGCGTATATTGTTGAAGAAGCAAAACGATATGATATAAAAGGCAATTCTACAATTGGCGCTTTAAGAAAATATTATTTTACAGATACAGGTCTAAGAAACGCAAGGTTAGATTTTGCTTCTCTTGATTTTAGTCAGTTAATTGAAAATGTTGTATATAATGAATTAGTCTATCATGGGTATAATGTTATGGTTGGTTCGTTTAATCAGTTTGAAAAAAACAAAAATAATAAAAGTGTAGTAAAACAATATGAAGTTGATTTTTATGCAACAAAAGGTATAGAATCTATCTACATTCAAGTAACTGATAATATAGATGATATTCAAACTAAGAAAAGAGAACTAAGGCCGTTTTATTTGATCAAAGATGCTATTAAAAAGATAGTTTTGATTAATCGTCCAATTCAAGCGTTGAAACTAGAAAACGGAATTATTTTATATGGAATTGTAGATTTTATAATGAATTTAAAATAAAAATAAATTTACTAATTAGCACCTGCGATATCATCAATGGTGCTTTTTAAATATCATCATTTCTTTGAGATGTATGGTAATCTTCTGGTTGGACTCTTGAACTATTTCAGATGTTAGAGGCTTGTAAAAGCGTTCTGAATTCGCCCAAAAAACAAAGGCGAAGAAATGGAGACGCATAATCGTTATTGTTAAATAAATAATGCAACTTATACAATAAATTTATTAACGGTTAAAAAAAGAAGGCACAGTCGCCTTCTCATATATTATTAGCTAATAACTTTTTGTATCAACTATATTTCCGTTATAGATATCGGTTTGCCATTCAAATTTGCATTTACGACATGCATGCCATCTCGCGCCACCATAAATACTATAATCTACGCAATCATTACTGCCACATTTTGGACATGTTGTTTGAGTGCTGGTACCGCAGCCACCGCCACTGACAGCTTCTAGTTGCTCTTCGGTTAAATCAATGCCTTCTTCTTTAGCAACCGCAAGCATTTCTTTGGTGTCTTTGCATTCTTTAATCTTTGCGATTTGTTCTTCGCTTAAGCCTTTTAATAGTTCTTCTTTCAATTTCAAAGTTCCTCCTTTTTGTTATGTCGGCTCCATTATATAGAACAAATATTTATTTTTCTAATGAAAATTAATCTTGCCATGTTAGTCATTAGAGCAATTAAGTAATAGACGCGATAAAATGCATTAAGTATTAATTTTAAAAAATATAGACTACATATAATTAATATTTATTAAATATCCAAAGAAAGCATCAAAGCAAGAGCCTTTATTGTCACGATGTTATTTCAAACAAAGAAAATTCTATCTTGTTTTTCGTATTAAAAACTAGGTCACAAATTTTAGTTGTTGACATAACTTTTTTTAGGATTAAAAATATATATGGAAACGTTTCCATAGGCGGATATTTATATGGCTTCAATAACACTAAAACACATTTATAAGGCTTATCCTCAAACCAAAGAATTTAAGAAAAAAGAGCAAGAAGAACAACACAATATTTTTGCTGTTCATGATTTTAATCTTGTGATTAATGATGGAGAATTTGTTGTCCTTGTAGGACCTTCTGGATGTGGTAAATCTACAACATTAAGAATGATCGCAGGATTAGAAGATATCTCCGCGGGCGAATTATATATTGGTGATGTTCTCGCTAATGAAGTAGATGCTTCAAAAAGAGATATCGCGATGGTTTTCCAAAATTATGCCTTATATCCACATATGACAACCTATCAAAATATGTCTTATGGTTTAAAACTAAGAAAGATAGAAAAGCCTCTTACTAAAAATGGAAAACCAGTTTTAACATATGACAAAGAATTAGTAAAAAAACTCACCGAAGAATTAAAAAAGAGCAAAGATTTGCAACAAAAAAGAGAACTAAAATTAAAAATTAAAGAAGTTAAAAATATTAAAAATAAACAAGCTTACGGATTAATTCATTACAGCAAAGAAGAAATAGATGAAAAAGTCCAAAACGCTGCAGAAATCCTAGATATTAAACATTTATTGAATAGAAAACCAAGCGATATGTCTGGTGGTCAAAGACAAAGAGTAGCTTTAGGTAGAGCGCTTGTTCGTAATCCAAAAGTATTCTTACTTGATGAACCTCTATCTAATCTTGATGCCAAATTAAGAGCGTCCATGCGTAATGAAATAGTCAAATTACATGAAAAAGTTAAAACAACATTTGTCTATGTTACTCATGACCAAGTAGAAGCCATGACTATGGGCGATAGAATTGTAGTTATGAAAGATGGAGTCATCCAACAAGTTGATACTCCAAGCAATATCTACGATAATCCAGTTAATATGTTTGTCGCTGGATTTATCGGCACTCCTCAGATGAATTTCTTTGATGTCAAAATGAAAGCGGGACCTAAAGATTTAAATTTCACATTTGAAAACGAAGAATCTTTAAAATTTAATCTTAAAGACTTCAAAACTATTGAAGATAAATATATCAACTATGATGAATATGATGTCAAATTAGGCATTAGAGGCGAACATATCTCCATTAGTGACAAAGGCTTAGAAGCAGAAATTACCTTCGTAGAAGTTTTAGGCAATACTACAAATATTATTTGCAAATTATTAAATAGCGAAGCAGAATTCAATATCTCAATACAAGAAAGATCTACCTTAAAAGCGGGCGATAAAATATTTATCAAATTTGAGGCCAAAAACATTCATTTATTTGATAATGAAACCCATGTATCAATCTATAAACGTGAGGATGAACAACAATGAAAAAATTATTTCCAATTTTAGTCCTTTCTCTTGCAACTGTCGTCGTTGGCAGTATTGCTAGTTCTAATATTCTTAAAGCAGAAGCCTTAGAAGAATTATCTATCTCTAATTCTGGTGATGCCTTTGTCTTATCTGATGTTAGTTATGAGGCCAATGAGAGTTTTGTTTATACCGCGGATTTACATTTCAAAAGCGGACAAGCAGGTGGTATTGCTTTCGGCTCAAAAGAAAACGAATATTACTATGTTTTAAACATGGATAGATACGAAAACAAGGTAAAACTCCTATATTTTGCATCAAATGGCGCGGGAGGATATAATCCAACCGAACTCAAAAACGAATACTTTATTGGTAATGATAAGATTACCGAAAACGAACTCGCTATGGTTAATCCAAGAGTTCGCGACATCGAAAACGTTAACTTGAAAGTTATCTTAACTGTAGAAGATGAACATGCTTATGCCGAATTCTATGTTGAAGGTATTAAGAGATTTGGAATTGATTCTACAATTGATTTAAATACTTTCGGAAGTGAATTCACTTATAAAGGTGGATACTTGGGCATGAATTGTTTTAATTCCGATGTCTATTTAAATAATATTGAATATGGCAAATCCGATTATTCTTATTTCAGTGAGCCATATCGTAATCAATATCATCTCCAACCATTTGCTAAATGGACTAATGATCCAAATGCCTTATGCTATTATGAAGGTTATTATCACGTTTACTATCAATGTAATCCATTTGGTAATTTATGGGGTGATATGTACTGGGGCCATGCAAGAAGTAGAGATTTAATTCATTTCGAATTCTTACCAATTTGCTTATTTCCAGAAACTGAAGGTATGGGATTTGGACCTGGTAATGCCTATATGTGGTCTGGATGTGCGATTACTTATAAACAAGGTATGAGTATCGATGTTGACTATCTTAATTGGTTCCCAAATGGTGGTGGAAGTGGCATGATGGCGGTCTATACCAGAGATGGTGCTAGACAAGACCAAGTTATTATCACCAGCGATGATGGTGGATTAACATGGAGCAAAAGATATCGCATTCCTCAAGCTATCACCGGTATCGATGATGTTAAAATCGACTTAAGAGATCCAAAAATCTTCCCACTTCAAAAAGATGAAGTAGGTAATGTTAGAATGTGGGGCATGACTTTAAGTAGTTATGGCTTAAATAAGGGCTGGTTCTTTAAATCTAATAACCTCTTAGACTGGTCACAAGCTGGAACATTTGCTCTACCAACTCCAGAATGTATTGGTGTGGGATTCTTAGAAGATGAAAATGGAGATGAACACGCTTATTTAACAAACAAATCCAGAACTTATATTTTAGGAACGCTAAATTATAACGAAAGCACTCAACAAGTTGACTTCATCGATGAAGATGGAAATAACATTTCTAATTATTCTCTCGCTGAGATGAACGAAAGACTCAAACCACTTGATTTTGGTCCAGATACCTATGCTTCACAAAGTTTTTATATCAGTGATCCTACATCCGAATTTTATGGAAAAGACGTGGTTTTGAACTGGTTTTCTGGTGATTTGAATGCTTCTTTCTGCACAGGACCAGGTGAATATGCTGGATTAAGAGGCAGATGGAATGGGGGTTTTACTATTCCTGTTAAATATGGTGTTAGACATACCAGCGAAGGTCTAAGAATCACACAAAAACCTATTACTGTTAATAATTCAAATTTAGAAAAAGAAGAAGTCGTTAACTTGACTGATGTGACTTTAACTAGTGATAGTGATAATCCACTTAATGATGTCCATACTCATGTCTTTGAAATGGAGGCATCAATTACCACGAGTGATGAAGGCACTATCGCCTTTAAAGTCGATGTCGGTGAAAATGAATATATGGCCTTTGGCTGGAATAAAGTTGATGGCTATTATGTCGATAGAACTTATCTCGATGATAAAGGCATTAACACCAACATTGACTGGCATGTTAAATATGCCTCTCATATCTTAGGTGATAGCGATACAAAAACATTCTATATTCTTTCAGATAATGGGGGATTAGAAGTGTTTTGCGAAGATTTCTCTATACCTTTCTATTTTGTAACCACTGCATCCATTTATTCTCGTAACGCTTCCTTAAAAGCGGATTCTGCGGTGATTAATAGTCTTAAATTAAATGAAGTTAAATCCATTTGGCGTAAAGATATATCTTCTGAAGAAGGTATATTATATGTCTCTAGTGATGAGGCCACTTTAGATACTGAATTTGCTAATAGCAAATATATTACCGCCTGGTTCAGCGGTAACAAAGATTTAACTTGGGAATTATTAAGCGGTGAAGATGTCATCGATTATCAAGCTAGTAATCAAGGTGTTAATATCATCGCTAAAGCAAGCGGCACTGCTTCATTAAAAGTTTCCGCGGACAATCAAGAAAAAGTAATTAATGTCACAGTATATGAATCCAATTTTGAATCAGAATTTACATTCAAAAAAGACAATATAATCTCTGGTCAATGGATTATGTCAGATTCATCCATTATTGGTGAAAAAGCCTCTGGAAACGCCTTCCTTCTCGCGGATCAAAGCGGTTCTGACTTCATCTATACTGGTCAATTTGATATCTTAAGTGGCACTGCAGCATCATTAGTGTTTAGAGCCTCTTCAGATATGTCTAGTTATTTGGTTGCTAATTATGATTCTAATGAAAAAGTGGTCAAATTATGGTCAACTCATGGAGAATTAGCAAGAAGTGCTTATATCGATGTTGAATTAAGCAATATTAATTTAACCGTTAAAGCTAACGCTAAAGATGTTCAAATCTCTATCAATGGTAATTCTGTTATCAATTATACCTTAGGTGATAATGAACCATTAAGTGGAAGATTTGGTCTAAATGTCTTCTCTGCGAAAGTCGCCTTTAAATCACTAACATTATCGGTTATTAAAGAAAATTATGAATATAATTCTGGAACCCTAGAAATTGATTTAGAAATAGAACAATTTATCACCGCGGTTTATAACATTACTCTTGGCAATGTTAAATTAGAACCAGGATTCTATTATCAAAACGGCAATAAATTATATATTCGTGAATCATATTTTGAATTATTGCCAGAAGATGGACGTTATCAATTTAAAATTGTTGGCTCCGCCTATAGTTTTACCATCAATGTTGATGTCATACTTGGTCAAGAAAGTTATGTTATTGATGATATCACCACCGAAGTTGGATTAGATGTTACAGTCTATATTGGCAAATTAAATGTCAACTCTATTAAGGTCAATGGTGAAGTTATTGATAATTCTAAATACCATATCAGCGATTATACATTACATATCTCTAAAGATTGCTTTATTGTTGGAACAAATGAAGTAACAATTAATGACTCCATTAACTTCAATGTTAATGTTATCGATTTAGATGATACAATTGTTGATAAAGAGACTCATACAGATTACGCACCTATAATCATCGGCGTTAGTGTTGGTGGTGGAGCACTTGTTCTTGGTGCGGCAATTCTAGTAACCGTATTAGTCCTTAGAAAGAGGAAAAAATAAAATGTCACACCCAACAATTAAAGATGTAGCCAACAAAAGTGGAGTAGGAATCGCTACCGTTTCTCGAGTTTTAAATAACTCTAGCCAAATCTCGCCACAAACATATGAGAAAGTGATGAAAGTTATCAAGGAACTCAATTATGTTCCAAATGCTACTGGAAAGAAATTATCACAAAATCGCACCCATGTAATCGCGGTTATTGTTCCAGTTATCAATCACCCATATTTTGCTAAATTAATCGAAGAGATTGAATTAGCCGCGGACGCTCGTGGTTATTCTATCCTTGTTGCTTCTTCTCAACATCGTATCGAAAGAGAAAGAGAAATATTAAAACGTATTGCTCAAAATGAAGCTGATGGAGCAATATTTGTTACCCATTATGAACACAAGGAAGAAGAATTTAAAGGTCTAGCTATAGTTTCAATTGATAGACATCTAGGAAAAGATATTCCAATTGTTACTACGGATAATTATGACGCCACCAAAAAAGCAGTGGAATATCTCATCAATACAGGTTGTAAGAAAATTGCCTTCCTAGGAACTAAGCCTAGCCAAGCTAGTGAAGTGAGTCTAAGAGCAAAGGCTTATCTAGATACATTAAAGGAACATAATCTCGAACCATTTGTGATTAATAAGATAGTTAGTCACGGTAATGAAAACGAGGTTATTGATGAATTTTTAAACAAAAGACACGACTTTGACGGGGTTTATGTCTCAGGTTGCATCTTAGCTAATACCCTAAGAAATAGATTAGAAGAACTAGATGATATTGAAATTCCTAACGATTTACAAATTATCTCATATGATGGTGACTTCTGTTTAAATAACTACTCACCAACCACCACACTTGAACAGCCAATTAAAGATATGGCTAACAAATGTGTAGAATTATTAATTCAACTAATCGATGAAGAAAAAATTGAAAATATGATTAATTCATTTAATTGTCGTTTTGTAAAAGGCAAAACCACAAAATAGGAGGATTCTATATATGAAAAAATCAATTGCATTATTATTGCTATCAACAATCTTGCTCGCTGGATGTGCTGGCGGCACTGATGAAGGCGGCGGAGGAGAAGGCGGAGGCTCTGGAGCGGTTAAATTAAAAATCCGTTTCCATGTCGATAGTTCTTCAGCAGAAGGTATCGCTTATAAAAAAGTAGTGGACAAATTTAATGTTGATTATGCTTCTGAAAATATCAAAGTTACCACCGCATTCGTTGCTAGAAGCGCTGGAGATAGCCAATATGAAGCTCAATTATCCACTGATATGCAAGAAGGTACATTACCAGATATCTTTACTTTTGATGCTCCTAACTGCGCTGCATATGCTCAAACCGGTTATCTATATGATTTCACCAATGATTTAACCGCAGCAGAAAAAGATAAATTCATCACTTTAAATAGTTACAACGGCAAAATATATGGCATACCTATTCAAGAAAGTAGTGCTGGTTTCTATTATAATAAGAATTTATTTGCTCAAGCCGGTATCGATGTATCAGGTATTACTGTTGATAATCCCTGGACCTTTAGTGAATTTAAAACCGCATGCGCTAAATTAGCCAATATTGGAGTCACTCCTGTTGATATGAGAATGGATGCCACCAAAGATGAAACAGCAACATACTTACTATATCCATTTATTTATGCTGCAGGCGGATCGTTTGTCGATTCAACTGGTCTTGTCGCTCAAGGTTATTTCAATAGCGACGCTTCTAAACGTGGCTATCAATTCCTATTAGATTTAGTTAAAGCCAATTATACCAATTATGGTATTGGTTCTACTGACTTCTTCACTGGCCAAGTTGGTATGTATTTATCTAGTGGTTGGACTATTCCAGATTTAGACAATAAATATAAAACCACCTTCCCAGATCGTAATTCTTGGGGCTTATTGCCTTATCCAAAAGATCAAATTGCCGCATCAGCGAATGGTTCGTGGTCATTTGGTATTGGTAACAATTCTAGAAAAGATAAAGAACCAGTATTAAAACTTCTTAAATATTTAACTAACGCTCAATCATCAGAAGCTATTACCAATGCGACTGGTATGATTCCTGCTAATAAAGAAGTTAATAAGAATTATGAACCTAATTCACCAGAAGACGTCTTATTACAACAATTATCTAAGACCGGTATCAATCGTCCTGCTACCGTAGGTTATCCACAATTCTCTAACGTCTTTAAAGCGGTTATCAGTGACTTAAGAAATATCGATAATGCTGGACTATCTAGTTTTATCGATAATAAAGCTCTGCAATTACAAAACGAATTAGACAAAATCAAATAATTACAAAGAAGGGAAGATATGGTTTTAGCGTTGTTATTAATATTACTAGTCCTATTAGCGATATTTGCCGCGAATTTTGTCCGTGATCTTATTTATAGATATAAGCATCAAAAATCCACGAAGAAATATCATAAACAAGAAGTAATAACAGCTTTGCTTCTCCTTCTTCCCGCGGTTATTTTAGGTTTCTTATTTGTCCTTTTACCAATCTTCTTCTCTTTAGGATATGCCTTTACTGATTTTGATTTATTAAAACCTAATGATATCAATTTTGTGGGATTTGATAATTTTAAAACTTTATTCACTGAATTATTCAATAAAGGTGATATCTTCTATGCCTTAAGAAACACAGCCTTATTTGTGGTCATGGTGGTCCCTCTTCAAATAGGTATAGCCTTATTATTAGCCCTGTTTTGTAATAACAAAAGAAGAGGAACAACTATCTTTAAAGTTTGTTTCTTCGCTCCTGTTGCTATCTCTTTAAGCGTTACCGCTTTCTTATGGTTAACTTTATTATCACCTAATCCAGCTGGAATTATGAATTCTATCTTAGGCAGTTTTGGCATACCTCCTCAAGATTTCTTAGGCAATAAAGATACAGTCATGTTATGGATGGTATTAATCTCTGCCTGGCAAGGATGTGGATATCAAATGTTAATCTTCTTATCCGCTTTAGGTAATATTCGTAAAGATTTATATGAAGCTGCGAGAGTGGATGGGGCCAATGTCTTCCAACGATTCTTCACCGTTACTGTTCCAGGCTTAAGACCTACTTTATTATATATCATCATCACTGTCTTTATTGGTGCTTGTAGAGTTATGATTCAACCTATGTTATTAACCGGATATGTCGATAGAAGTATGACCTTATCATATTACATGTATACCCAAGGATTTACTTATCGTCATGTCGGCTATTCTTGTGCGGTTGCTTTGATATTAACTATTGTTATTGGAACCATCACCTTGTTACAAAGAAAATTCTTAGGAGAGAAAAAATAATGACGTCGATTAAAGAACAATTAAGAAACGAACCTAATTATATCCCTGTTAAGAAATCCAAAAAGAAAATCATAGGTTCCATCATCTATTATATCGTTGGTATAACATTATCATTATTGTTTATCTTCCCGCTTCTATACATGGTAAGCGCCTCCACGAAGACTCCAGAAGCCGATGCTTTCTCCGCGGGCACTATTATGATGTTCTTACCTGACTTCTCTAATATCACTCACATATTTGATAATTACGCAGTGATATTTGGTGAATATGGAGTATGGAAATATGCCCTTAATAGTTTTGCTTATGCGGCGATTGTCATCGTATTTAATATCATAGTTAATGGTCTTGCGGGTTATGTTCTTGCTAAATTCGATTTTCCTGGCAAAGGTTTCTTCAATTTTATTATTTTGTTCTTAATTGTAGTCCCAGTAGAAACCAGTATTATTCCTTTATATTCTATTGCTAAACAAATATTAGGTTTAAAAGGAAATCTATCTGTTCTTGCAGTAGTCCTTCCTAGCATTATATCTGTATTTAATATCTTCTTATTTACCCAATTCTTCTCATCTATTCCCAAGGAATATGAAGAAGCTATGCATATCGATGGAGCCTCTAGACTAAGAGTCTTCTTCGATTTAATTCTTCCAACTTCTAAGCCAATTGTTGCAACGACCGCGGTATTTACATTTATTGGAGTGTGGAATGATTACATTTGGCCATCCATGGTCTTGCCAAACGCTGGAGATGATTCGTGGCCTCTACTTCCAATACAAGCTGCGTTAAATTCTATTCGTTCTATTGAAAACATCACTAACGGAGAGATTATGGCCTCCTTAGTCGTTACTTCCATACCAATCTTCGTATTATACGCTGCCGCGCAAAAATATATCGTGAAAGGGTTCGGCACTGCCGGATTAAAAATGTAGGTGAAATTATATGAGACACAAAATTCTATCTAAAATCGTATGTGTTACTTCTGTCTTAGTCCTAACCGCGTGTGGAGGAACTTCTACACCAACTGAAACCAGCTCTTCCATTATTGAAGATGATAATCCTGTCGCAGATCCTACTGTATCTTTCTCTTTTGATTCCACTAACGGAAGCTATACTAAAGAAAATGCTTCTGGTTCATCATATCGTATCAATTACGTATTCTCAGAAGAAAACAAGGATATCTTATTTAAAAAACCTAATGATCCATTACTTAAGCAAGGTGTATCAGGCAAGTCATTGTATTTTGATGGTTTTTCAACTTATTTAAGACTTACTGATTATGAAGCACCAACTAATAAGATTACATTCTCCACATGGGTTGCTCCAAGAGGATTTGAAAATCTTAATAAATACGGCAATGAATATGCTTCACGCGGACACCCAAGAATGACATCAATATTTAACTGGGGAAACATGGAAAACAACGAAGGATTCCTCTTTGGTTATGGCCGTCTTGGTCTATGGGGATTGCAACTAAATCTCCACAACAACGAAACCGGTAACGATTTCTTTGTCGGCTATTATGATCCAATTAATACCCTCCCATTATATGAATGGAGCCACATTGGTGCCACTTTTGATGGGGATACTGGTTATATTTGCTTAACATTTAACGGACAAGTTAGTTATGAAGCAATTATTCCAGATTTAGCTAATACTGAAATTATTGAAAGCGAAGAGCCATTATATCTCGGCTATTATTGCGCACCTATATATGAATTTGGTATTCCGCGTCATCTCCCTGCTGGATTAATAGATGAAGCGGAAATATATCATGAAGCCATGACTCCAAAAGATATGCGCCATTTATTTGATCGCTACGCAGTGGATGGTAAGGCTCCTACATTACCATTTTCTGAAGTTCAATTAGATACCAGTGTTTATTCTGGCGATAGATATCGTCCACAATATCACGGCATCCCACCAGCAGTGTGGATGAATGAACCTCACGCTCCTATATATTATAAGGGTATGTATCACGTATTCTATCAACACAATCCAATCGGACCTTATTGGTCACAAATTCGTTGGGCCCATATATGCTCCACCGATATGATACATTGGAAATATGTTAAAGATGCAGTTGCGCCACAACAACCAGCCTGCCCAGAAGGTGTTTGGACTGGCGGCTCTGTTATCGGTCCAGATGGCGTGCCATGGTTAACTATCACCGCTGGTACGACCTATGCTGATTATCAAGAATCATCACGATTCTCCCATCAAAGTGTTTGTTATGCTCACCCAGTTGATTCAGATGATCCATATTTAACTGATTGGGAAGTAGAAGATGTTAACGCTTTAGTACAAGAAAATCATAATCACGGCAAAATTGAAGAATTTAGA
>CAJOOD010000025.1 GCA_905236085.1 uncultured Bacilli bacterium | reverse complement strand
TTATGACGCCGCGAGAGCAAGACAAGCCGAAGTCGAAGGCCGTATTGCTGAATTAGAAAATATCTTAGCTAATGCCGAAATCATTAAAGAAAGCAAAAAGAGTTCTAAAAAAGTTGGTTTAGGTTCTACAGTTACGATTAGAAATCTAAGCACCGGTAAAGAAGATACCTTTACCATCACCGGTACCACTGAAGCTAACCCATTTGAAAAGAAAATCTCTAATGTTTCTCCATTAGGTGAAGCTATAAGCGGTAAAGAAAAAGGCGACATCGTCACCATTAAGGCTAAAAATTCTTATCAAGTGGAAATTCTAGCCACAAAATAACAAAAAATTATCCTACCTAAAGGTAGGATTTTTAATTTTAGGAAACTTTTTTAAAAAATTTTTGTACATTTTGCCTTTTGCCCCCCTATTAGATAATAGGAGGACTTTTTATGTTTAAGATACTTATAGGCGTAGTAATTGCCGCTTTCATCGTCATCGTAGCCTTCATGGTTATTGACCCGAAAGTAAATCAAGAAACCGTATACAATACGATTTCAACCAATTCCACATCTACTTATTCTTTAACTATCGAAGGAGAAGTAGCTAAACCTGGGACATATGTCTTAGAAGAAGGAGCCATCATGCAAGATTTAGTGGATACCGCTGGTGGCTTAACTAGTAACGGAGATGTGCGTTGCTATTTTGAAAGTGCCACCTTAGTGGCTAAATCCACATATTATATCGCTCCTATATATAATGAGGGGGATGTCTGTAATACTGATCCTATTGCCAAAGTGAACATCAACAGCGATGATTCAGAAACTTTAATGAGCATTAATGGAATATCTTCTAGTATTGCCTCATCAATCATCTCATACCGCAGCGAAAATGGAGATTTTATGACGATTGAATCTTTATTAGATGTATATGGCATAGGGAATGCGACATATAAGAAAATCAGAAATTATGTAATTCTTCACGAATGATAATATTTATCTTATTCATCGGCTTATGGCTTGGAATATCTATTAGAAAATCTTGGATAATTTTATTAGTCTTATCCTTAATTATTTTTGTATTAATCTTTATAAGATTTAAAAAGAAATTCGCATTTAGTTTTCTTATCGCTCTGATATTAGGAAGTGGATTATCATTTATTAGATTTGATATATCATCTTCCTCTTATCTAGGCGTGGTGAAGGAAAGAAAAGATAATTATTTTATCTTCTCTAATGTCTTAGAGGATTATTATATCTATTCTAAAGCCCATAGTTATGAAGTAGGAGATATATTAAACATAAGTGGAAAGAAAAAAGAATTAAGTTTTACCACCTTAGAATCATCATTTGATTTTAAAAATTATCTCAATGATAAAGGGGTATATTATGAGATCAGTGTCTATAATATTGAAAATAAATTCACTAATCCCATTAGATTAAATGCTTATTTAAATAAATTTCTATCTTATTTTTCTAATGATTCCGCCTCTTATTTAAAATCTTTATTATTTGGGGAATCTAGCGATGGGGAATTAAACGATATCTTATCATCTTTACATCTATATCGTTTATTATCGACTTCAGGTTTGATTATTAATTTCTTATTAACAGGTCTTGTATATATCGTCGGCTTTATGATGTCAGATAAGAAAGCCAAATTAGTTTCATTAGGGATATTAGGATTTTATTTCATCTTTGTTTTACATAAATTCGTGGTGAGGAAGATTATATATCTATTTATATTCAGGTGGATAAATGAATATAAATTAAATAAAAAGCTAGATTCATTAACAATAATTTCCATATTAGGAATCATATTCCTATTAACTAATTATCATCTAGCTTATCAAGATTCATTTATCTTATCGATGGTAATATCTATTACATCCATATTCTTCTTTAAGTCATTTTCATTTCTTGATAAATACCTTAAAAGGATGTCTTTTATCTTATTTATATTTGTTTTCTTTATACCTTTCTCGGGTAGATATTATCACGAGATATCTTTATTATCCAGCGCGGTGACTTTAATATTTTCGCCCTTTGTTATATTGATATCAGTTATAGGAATATTGTGTTTATATTTTCTTCCTCTTGCGGGTGTAGTGGATTTTCTTATCAATATATTAAATAATATCTTTAATTTTCTTGAGCCCTATACTTTAAATATCTATGTTGGAGAATTAGATATAGGACTATCTATCTTATTTGAAGCCATATTATATATATCCTTATATTATTTATCGATTAAAGCTCCAAGATATTATCGTTATTGCTTATCCTCTTTGATTGTCTTCTTATTATTCTATTTTGTTCCTATTAATCATCTATATGAAACCAAGATGATATTTATTAATGTTGGTCAAGGTGATGCAACTTTAATCATTCATAAGAACAAGACCGTCTTAATAGATACAGGAGGCCTAACTTATAGCGATGTCGCGAAAAATAATTTAATCCCTCTATTTAAAAAAGAGAGGATATATCATCTAGATTATGTTATTATCACCCATCAAGATTATGATCATTATGGAGGACTTGAATCATTAAATAAGAACTTCCCAATTAATAATATTTATCAGGATGATTCTAATTTTCCTTTAAAAGTGGGGGATATAACATTTTATGAATTAAATGATTATAGCAATATAGATTCTAGTGAAGAAAATGATAAATCTTTAGTTATTAATTTCGCTTATCACAATAAATCTATCTTATTGATGGGCGATGCACCTAAATGGGTAGAAGAAGATATCATTAAAAAGAATCCTAAATTAGATGTCGATTTATTAAAAGTAGGACATCATGGTTCAAATACATCAACGAGTGAGGAATTTATTAAAACTATTATGCCAAGTGAGGCGGTTATATCATGTGGGCTTAATAATAAATACGGCCACCCTCATCAAGATGTTATCGATATATTAAATAAATATAATGTCAAAATATACCGCACTGACATTTCATCATCGATTTATTATTATCTATAATTTTAGTCTAAAAGTTCAATTTTTTCCGAGTTTTAGACAAAAGGAGGGCGTATGATAGTCTTAGAAGTAAAGAATTAGCGATGATAAAAAGCACTTTAGAAGAGAATGGCTCTCAATTTATTGCCGTTTACGGTCGAAGAAGAGTGGGCAAGACTTATTTAATCGAAGAATGCTTTAACCGTTCTTTTGCTTTTCATCATTCTGGTGTGGCTCCAGATTATAGAAAAAAATTAGAGCAACAATTTGAAGCACAAATGTCCTCGTTTATTAATTCATTAAAATCTAGTGGTGTTGAAGATCCTAATGAATTGCCTACGTCATGGTTCGATGCCTTCTTGTTATTAGAAAAATATATAGAATCAAGCAAAGAAAATGATAAAAAAATCATATTTATAGATGAATTAGCGTGGATGGATGTTGAAGGATATGATTTTTATGAAGCCTTTTCCAAATTTTGGAATGTGTGGTGTTTTAATCGTATCGATATAATATTAGTCGTGGCGGCAAGTGCGACAACTTGGATGCTTGATAATGTCATTAATAATACTGGTAGCTTATATAACAGAGTCAATCACTATTCATTTAGATCCATTTACTTTAAAAGAATGTGAAGAATATTTACAAAGGAGAAATATCATTTTATCTAGAGAAGATATTGTCAATGCTTATATGGTTTTTGGCGGAGTTCCTTATTATTGGTCATTATTAAAAAAGGGACTATCTTTATCTCAGAATATTGATGAATTATGTTTTTCTAATTTTGCTCAATTAAAAAATGAATTTGATTACTTATATAAATCACTATTTAGATATCCAAGAAATTATGAAAAGATTGTTAGATGCCTTTCTAGCAAGAAAACAGGCAAAACCTTCGAAGAGATATCTTTAGATAATAATATGCCTAGAAACGGAATATTATCAGAAACATTAAAGAATCTTTGTGCGTGTGGATTTGTTAGAAAATATAACAATCTTGGCAAGAAAAATAATGGAGCAATCTACCAATTAGTGGATCCATTCACACTATTTTATTTGAAATTTATGGATGATAAGAGCAATGATGAGAATTTTTTCTCCCATCATATTTCTTCACCTATTCTTAATTCTTGGAGAGGTTTGTCATATGAATTGGTTTGCTTAGAGCATATTAAGCAAATCAAATTCGCTCTTGGAATAAGTGGAGTATTAACTGAAGTTTGCTCCTATATTATTAAAGAAGATAGGGAAAGAAATATTAAGGCCCATCAAATAGATTTATTGATTAGCCGCGCGGATAATGTCATCAATTTATGCGAAATTAAATATTCTTCCAAAGAATATGCCATCGATAAAAACGATTATGATGATTATCGAACTAGAATTTATGATTTTATTGAAGTCTCTAAGACTAGAAAGAACATCTATTTCACTATGATTACTTCTCATGGTCTTTTAAATAATGCCTATTCATCTATTGTTACTTCTTCCTTAACGATAGATGATTTATTCTCTTGCTAGATATCAATTCGAACCAAGAAATCAATAGAAATATCATAACGGAATCCCATCCATCAAATTGCAAATAGGTTTATAAATAGTAATATTGCCTATTTAGTGATGGAATAGTGAAAGATTAATTTATAAATTAAAAATAATTTAAAACTTACCACAATTCTTTTCAAAAAGAGGAGATATTGTGGTATTTTATTTATTAGGAAATAAATTATGTTATATATCATTTACGGCGTTCAAAGTGTGATGATTAAAAATCGCATCAAAAAAATAGTGGAAGAGAAATTAGATTTCGTTGATGAATTAAATTATGTTAAATTTTCCATGCCTGATGTTTTAATTCAAGATGTTGTGGATGAAGCTAATTATTTACCTCTAGGCTATGATCATAAAATTATCGTATTAGAAAATGCGACATTTTTAACCAATACAAGAAAAAGAAATAAAGGGGAAGATAAAAACGATTATGCTTCTTTAATTTCTTATTTAAAGAATCCTAATGAAGATACCGATTTGATATTAACCTTAAATAGCGACACTATCGATGAGAAATCTGATTATTATAAATTAATTAAGGATAAGGGCAAGATATTCCAATTATTAGGGGTATCTAAAGAACAATGGGATACTTATATTTACCGTTATTTTAATGAATCATTACATGTAAGAATTGATAAAGACGCTATTACTGAATTAAAAGAAAGAATCAATGATGATTTAAATCTATTTGTAAATGAAGCAGCGAAATTAGCATTATATACTGATCATATCACTTATGAAGATGTCTGCTTATTAGTCAATAAACCATTAGATGAGAACTCTTATCAGATATTTAATTATCTTCTAGATAATAAAAACGGAGAAGCCGTGCAATTATTTCGCGACTTACAAGTCGAATCAGTAGAACCTGTTACTCTAGTTAGCATGCTCGCTAATCAATTTAGATTATTATATCAAGTGATATTTTTAAGTAAGTCTGGCATGCAAGTAGAAGAAGTAGCTAAAGAATTAAAAATCAAAGATGTTAGAGTAAAAATAATGAAGCGCTATATGTATCGCATTACTTTAGAACAAATCTTAAATACTCTTGATTCCTTATATGAACTTGACTATAACATTAAAAGCGGTCAAGTCGACCGCTTCTTAGCTTTTGAGTTATTTTTAATAAAATTTAATCTAAATTAACGGATAGAATCTACTAATTTAGCAATTTCCGCTTTTTGTCTGGCACCAGTATTTTCGTGTTGGATACCATCAGAAACGGATTTATCGATTAATTTATAAGCTTCTTTTAATAATAATTCAGCCTTGGCTAAATCTTTTTCTTCAACGGCAGCTTTAACTTTCTTGATAGAGGTACGCACTCTTGATTTAGCGGAAGCATTTCTTTGTCTAGCTTTTTCATTAGTCGCATTTCTTTTAATTTGAGATTTGATATTTGCCATATTTGTCTCCTTAATTTTCAGTCGCAAGTTATCTTATCAAATAATGTCAACATTATCAATAATAAAATATAATATTTTATGCTTAATAGGGGTATTTGCTAACAATTTTTTTAATTATTTCCCTATATAGTTAACTTTTTATTAATTTTTAAATTCATTTCAATATAATACTAATAGATATGAAAAAAGAAGAAGCACGTATTATATTTATGGGAACTCCTGATATCTCCTCTAGGGTATTAGAATCTTTAATACTTCACGGCTATAACATCATAGCCTCAATCTCTCAAGAAGATAAACCAGTAGGAAGAAAGGCTATATTAGAGGCAACTCCTGTTAAATTAATATCTCAGAAATATAACATTCCTTGCTATCAGCCTCATAAAATTAGATTAGATTATGATTTTATATTGGATTTAAAACCTGATTTAATCATCACTTTTGCCTATGGTCAAATCGTTCCTGAAGCGGTATTAAACGCGCCTAAATTAGGTTGCATTAATCTGCATGGCTCCTTATTACCTAAATATCGTGGTGCGGCGCCTATCCAATATTCTTTAATTAACCTAGATAAGATCACTGGTGTTACTTTAATGAAGATGATTAAAGAGATGGATGCTGGAGAGATGTACGCCAAAAAGGAAGTCGAGATATCAATAGATGATAATTCGACCTCATTATTTAAAAAAATAAGTCTAGCCGCGGAAGAATTGATATTAGAAATCTTACCAGAATTCTTAAAAGGTAATTATAAAGGTGAGAAACAAGATGAAAATCTTGTCAGCTACGCCCCGATGATAAAAGCGGAACAAGAAAGATTATCTTTAGATATGGATATCGATCATATCTTAGGTTGGATTAAAGGTTTGAGTGATGAACCAGGTGGATATTTATATCTTGAAGATAAGAAATTAAAAATATTTAAAGCTTCCATCTTAAATCATGAAAATAATCATCAAATAGGGGAAATTATTGAGGCTTCTAAAAAAGGATTATCCGTCCAATTAAAAGGTGGAGTGCTTAATATTTTAGAATTACAAATGGAAGGCAAAAAGAGAATGGATTATAAATCATTTCTCAATGGCAATCCTAATTTATTAGGGAAATTTTTGAAATGACTAGACTAGTCTAGTCTTTTTATTTACCATATATTTATGGCGGTTAAGCAATTAAAATTATCCGTTCATCAATTGGTGGACTTTTTATTAAGAAGCGGGGATATCGATAACCGTGTTTTTAATCAAACGACGATGCAAGAAGGTTCACGCCTCCATGCTTATTATCAAGCTCGAGAAGGTGATGATTATCTTGCAGAATATCCTTTAAAACATGATTTTGAAGTAGGGGACTATCTTATCACCTTAGAAGGTCGAGCAGATGGAATTATTATTAATGATGATGGAAGTTATACTATTGATGAAATTAAAACCACTGTTCAAGATTTAGCCATCTTCCATCAAGAGCAGATATCATGGCATCTAGGACAAGCTAAATGCTACGCTTTTATGTTTATGGCGGAACGACACTTAGATACGATTAAGATTCGTTTATCATATTATCGTCAAGGACATAAAGATAAATTAATCGATAGATATATTCTAACTTATGATGAAGGTAAGAAATATATCCTAGGACTAATTGATAATTATTTAGAATTCCATGCGATAATAGAAAGACACAATCAAAAGAAAATAATAAGCGCTGAAGCGATAAAATTCCCATTTACTAATTATCGTAGAGGGCAAAAAGAACTGATTAAATATTGCTATGCGATAGCAAAAAAGGGCAAAAGATTATATGTCGAAGCGCCAACAGGTATTGGTAAGACGATGTCTGTCTTATATCCTTTTATTAAATCATTAAAAGATAATAATGAGGGGAAGATATTTTATTTGACCGCCAAAAATAGCGGAAAAAAGTCAGCCTATAATGCGGTTAATATCTTAAAAGAGAAGGGCTTAGATATCAATTCTATTGTTATCACCGCGAAAGAAAAGATATGTCCAAATAAAGAAATTAAATGTAATCCTGATGAATGTATTTACGCGCTTAGATATTATTCAAAAGTTAGAGCTATACTTACAAAAGCCTTAATTGATATCGATGATTTTAATTATGATAGCATCACAAGCATCGCCTTAGAAAATCAGATATGCCCATTTGAATTTGAATTGGATTTGTCCTTATATTGCGATATTATCATCTGCGATTATAATTATTTATTCGACCCTCTAGTCTATATGAAGAGATATTTTGATGAAGATGCCTCATCTCATCTCGCTTTAATCGATGAAGCTCATAATCTTATTGATAGGTCACGTGATATGCACTCCGCGGTTATTAATAAATCATCCTTTGATGAAGCAAAATTATCTTTAAAGAATGTCGAAGATAAGAAAATCAAAAGAATGATGAATAAGATGAACAAATTCTTTAAGGAATTAAAATTATATTTCTTGGATAAAGAAACTATCTTACCGGATGGATTTTCTGTGGCAACTTTAGATTTATTATATAGATTTTATAATCAATATTTAGAAATATCGAAGTCTGATCCTAAATTAATCACTCCAGAATTAAGTTCATTCTTCTTAGAAGTTAATAAATTTATCAAAATATCAGAATTATATGATGATAATTATCTTGCTTATATTAAAAATATCCCGACTAAGAAGGGCAATCTATCTTTACATTTATTATGTTTAGATGCTTCTAAATTTATTAAAAGAAAGACTTCATTAGTAAAAGGTAGCGTCTTTTTTTCCGCGACCATGTCCCCGATGGATTATTATGTTAATTTATTAGGAGGAAACCTAGATTCTCCATCTTTAACATTAAAATCTCCTTTTAATCAGGACCATCTTTTATTACTTATAGCCCCCTCTATATCAGTTAAATATCAAAATAGAATATCATCAATGTCAGAAGTAGCTTCATATATCAAGGCGATGATTTCTCATAAGGTTGGTAATTATTTTATCTTTGCGCCATCTTATGAATATATCGATTTATTAAAAGATTATCTCATGGAAATAGATGATATTAATTTATTTATTCAAGAGCGAGATATGGATGATAATCAAAAAGAAGAATTTATCGCTAATTTTGTAGAAAATCCTATCAAGACTAATCTAGGAGTCGCAGTATTAGGGGGAACATTCTCCGAAGGTATAGATTTAATAGCTGACCGCCTTTTTGGCGCGGTAATAATAGGAGTGGGCCTAGCAAAAATCAATTTCGAATTAGATGAAATCGCTAAATATTATGATTCTATTAATCTTCCTGGTAAGGATTATGCTTACGTTAATCCAGGTATGAATAAGGTCATGCAAGCAGTAGGTAGAGTCATTAGAAGCGAAGATGATCGAGGTATCGTCTTATTAATCGATGAAAGATATACTTTAAATAAATATCAAGAATTATATAAAAAGGAATGGAGCAATTATCAAATCGTCTTATCTAAAGAGGATGTCGATAATTCTATCTTAAATTTTTTAAAGAAATAATATAATATATTAACCATATGGAATTTAAAAAGACACATATTAGAAATTTCTCGATTATCGCTCATATTGATCATGGTAAATCCACTCTCGCGGACCGTATCTTAGAGCAAACTGGGGCGATAGAAATTAGGGAGATGAAAGATCAACTTCTCGATTCTATGGATTTAGAAAGAGAAAGAGGCATCACTATCAAATTAAACGCGGTGACTTTAAAATATCACGCGGATGATGGTAAAGATTATGTCTTTAATCTCATCGATACTCCTGGGCATGTTGACTTCACTTATGAAGTTTCTCGTTCTTTAGCCGCTTGTGAAGGGGCCTTGTTAGTGGTGGATGCCACCCAAGGTGTAGAAGCCCAAACGCTCGCTAATGTATATCTCGCTATTGATAATAATTTAGAAATATTGCCGGTTATCAATAAGATAGACCTAGCCTCAGCTCAACCAGAATTAGTTAAAGATGAAATAGAAAATAGAATTGGAATCGATTGTTCTAATGCCGCCTTAGTATCCGCGAAAACTGGACTAAATATCCATGATGTATTAGAAAATATCGTTAAATATATTCCTTCTCCAAGTGGAGATGAAGATAAGCCATTAAAAGCTTTAATTTTTGATTCATTTTATGATTCTTATCGAGGAGTGGTGATATTAATTAGGATATTTGACGGCAAAGTCAAGGTCGGAGATAAAATCAAATTAATGGCCGCGGATAAGGATTATTTAGTAACCGAAGTCGGTATTAGAACTCCTAAAGAGATCAAATTAAAAGAATTATTGCCAGGACAAGTAGGTTATCTATGCGCACAAATTAAAGATATCAAAGATGTTAGACCAGGTGAAACTGTCACATTATTAGATAATATGTGTGATAAACCTTTAGCCGGTTATCGTAAGATGAATCCGATGGTTTATTGTGGACTTTATCCCGTCGATAGCGATGATTATCAAGATTTAAAAGATGCTTTAGAAAAATTAGCCCTTAATGATGCTTCTTTGCAGTTCGTTCCTGAGACTTCTCAAGCTCTAGGATTCGGCTTTAGATGCGGATTTTTAGGTCTATTACATATGGATATCGTTCAAGAAAGACTAGAAAGAGAATATGATTTAGATCTCGTATTAACCGCGCCGAGTGTTATTTATAAAATTAATAAAACTAACGGAGAGACTATCTATTTAGATAATCCATCTAAATTACCAGATATGTCGAGCATATCTTCTATTGAAGAACCTTATGTTAAAGCCTCGATTATGACTCCAAAAGAATATGTTGGACCAATCATGGAATTATGCCAAGAAAAAAGAGGCATATTTAAAGATATGGAATATTTTGATGATACAAGAATGATACTTACATATGAAGTACCATTATCAGAAATCATCTTTAATTTCTTTGATAAATTGAAATCATATACCAAAGGTTATGCTTCGCTTGATTACGAATTAGCGGATTATAAAGTCTCTAATCTAGCTAAATTAGACATCTTATTAAACGGACAAATAATCGATGCCTTATCATCTATTATCTATAAACCTGATGGTTATAATAGGGGATTAGCTATTATTAGAAATCTTAAAAATATCATTCCAAGGCAACAATTTGAAGTGCCAGTTCAAGCCGCGATTGGCGGTAAGATTATCGCTCGTGTCGATATCAAAGCGGTAAGAAAAGATGTCTTAGCCAAATGTTATGGAGGAGATATCACCCGTAAGAAGAAATTATTAGAAAAGCAAAAAGAAGGGAAGAAGAGAATGAAGAAAATCGGTTCAGTAGAAGTTCCTCAAGAAGCTTTCATGTCCATTCTTGCCATCGATGATAACAATTAATAAAAAAAATAATTAATCTTTGATTAAAACCATAAATTAGTAGTTTTTTAGTAAATAATTAGACATTTTTATAGTAGTGTTATATAATGATTCCAGAGGTAAATATATGGAAAATTTTGCTAATAGTAATTCTCTTGCTGTCCGTTTTACTGAAAACAAATACGCGACCAAGCAAGAAGTATCTAAAGAACTTAAAACTGGTTTAGTAGATAATTTCTGGAGACAAATCTTAGAATACCGTAAAGGTTATTCTCAAGGATTAAATCTCGAAACCATTGATCATAAGCAATTATATCTTTGCATGTGTGTGACTGTATCTAATAATCTTTCTAAAAAAGAGATGGCTTTAGTCTCACATAACGCTAAATATATTAAAATTGCGGATGATAAAGAAAGAAACATCTATCAAATCGAATCATTACTTAAGATATTAGGGCATATCGCTAAAGAGCAAGGCGTTAATATTGATAACGATTTATTAAAAGGGCTTATAACCGGTAGAAATCAAAGTATCAATTTAGAGCAAAATAAAGTCTTAAATTATCTATACGCTCTTCAATATGCGATAGAAAATTATAAGAATGGTCCTTTAGATGTCGACTTTTTAGCGGAATTGTATTCTCGTGTATCCGCTAATAGTGAGATGACTACCTTATATCGAGAAACTGATTTTAAAAATCCTTCTTCTCGTGTCTTAGTGGATAAAGTTTATAGTTCAGCACCAGCATATTTAATTGATGATTTTATGAATCAATTATTTAATTTCCTCTCTCATAGCGACTTATCTCCATTAGCCAAGGCTAGCGTTGTATATTATTACATCAATTACATCAAACCATTTGAATCGCATAATGAAGATATGGCGGTCTTGATTGTTAAGTCTGTCATGGCTAAGATGCAAGATAATGAATCAATATTCTATATTGACTTAGAATCATTCCTCGCTGATGAATTAATTTCCATAGAAAGATTATTCCAAGAAATACAAAAATATCAGGATGTGACTTATTTCTTGAATTTCTTATTAACAGAAATCAGTGAAAAGATTGAAGATAATAACAATCTCATGTCTATCGCTGAGGCTAAGGTTTTAACCGATGAATATAACGCGGACGCTATAAAAGAAGCCCATCAAGGAAACCTATTTGAAGAAGAAGTAGAGATTATTAAAGAGCCGCAAGTTCAAGTTGAAGAAAAGGTTGTAGAAGTTAAACCTCAAGAAGAAATTAGAATTAATAAAGAAGAATATCAGCCAAAAGAAGATAACAATTATTCAGGTCTAGCCATATCTTCTTTACCAGTGGAATTAGATGAAAAGCAAGCGGAAAGATTGATGCAAGATCTTCTTGAAAGCGAACCAGAGATGAAAAAAGGACCAGCTTATTTTTATTCCAAACATTGCACGATGGGTAAAATATATACCATCCAGCAATATAAGAAGGAACTCAGCTGCGCTTATGAAACAGCGAGAACAAGTATGGAATTATTAACCAAATTGGGTTATTATAAAGAAGCTTGGGTCAAAAATAAGAAAGTTTATACCCCAATTAAAAGAAAGTAGATAAAACATTATGCCAAATTCAGTAATTATCTTATTTATCATTATCGGTGTGGCCGCGGTTATCGCTGTTATTGCCTTTGTTATCTATAAAATCATTCATCCAAAGATGAAGGATGAAGCTGAAAAAATAGATGAAAATCAAGCCGCAGAAGAGGAATTAAAGCGCGTCCTTGTGGACGTGGATGATGAAGAGACCGCCAAAGCTATCTCTGAATATAAAGATGAAGACTCCGACAAATAAGAAGACGTTGATTACGCCTTCTTTTTACATTCATATCCCTTTTTGTAAGCATATATGTGCTTATTGTGATTTTACTAAGGTTTTATATCATCCTTCTTGGGCTGATGATTATCTAACTTCTTTAGAAAATGAGATTAAATCTTATGAAATTAAAGGCTATCCTTATTCCATTTATGTTGGAGGAGGAACTCCTACATCATTAAAATATGATGAATTAGAAAGATTATTAAAAATTATCGCTCCTTATATTTCTAAGGATATATATCAAGAATATACTTTCGAGGCTAATGTCGAGACACTAGATAGGGACAAATTAGAATTATTATTTAGATACGGCGTTAATCGTCTATCTCTAGGAGTGGAGTCCACGAATGATGAAATACTTAAGAAATTAAATAGACACCATACCTACGATGATGTTAAAAGAATATATCATCTAGCTAGAGAAGTAGGATTTAATAATATCAATCTCGATTTAATGCTCGCCTTACCTTTTTCTAATATCATTGATACGATATATGATGTGAATAATCTCATAGAATTAAATCCAGAACATATATCCACATATTCTTTAATTTTAGAGGAGCATACCGAATTTAATAATCTCGACTATAAGGAAAAGGATGAAGATGAAGTTAGAAAAGAATATGATATCGTGCATAAATTATTAACTGATAAAGGTTATATTCATTATGAAGTATCTAATTTCGCTAAATTAGGTTATCAATCTAAACACAATTACATCTATTGGAAGAATAAAGAATATTATGGTTTTGGACTAGGAGCCTCCGGTTATATTAATACGGTTAGATATACAAATAATAAGAATCTCATCACCTATAATATTGATAAAAAATATATCGATAACAGGGAATATGTCGACCTTAAAAGCGATTTAATTTATCAAATCATGCTCAATTTAAGAACAGATGAGGGAATGATAAGAGAGGAATTTATCAATAAATTTGGTTTTGATCCTTATATCAGATATCAAGAGCAGGTCTATAGATATAAGAATTTAGGTCTATTAGATTTCGATGATAAACATATCTATCTCACTTATGAAGGTAAGATGGTTTTAGACCGTATTGTCCTAGATTTAATAGAGGATTAATTCTTATTTATATTTATATAAGACAAATTTTTTGAATAATTTTAGCAGTTAGATGTTGACACTGCTATTTTTCGTGATATAGTATTTTTAGCACTTGAAAAGAAAAAGTGCCAAAAGAGGTTAAAATGGTATTAAATAGACGTGATCAAATCCTAAAATTAATCGTTGAACACTATGTTAAGACCGCTCAACCTGTCGGAAGTAAGACTTTAATTGAAGAATATCATCTCAATTATTCCAGTGCGACCATTCGTAATGAAATGCAAGCTCTAGAACAGATGGGATTCTTAGAAAAGACTCATTCATCCTCAGGAAGAGTGCCTAGCAGTGAGGGTTATAGATTCTATTGTCAATATCTTAGAAATAATGATATCGATGATGAATTTAAGAACATGATTCAACAGGTTTTAGATGAGAAATCCAAATCTATTGAAGATATCATCGCTTCATCTTGTAAGATATTGTCCCATATGACTAATATGGCCTCAATCGTCTTAGGTCCTAATATCGATGAAGAAAAATTAGCCTCCATTCAGTGTATTCCATTATCTAGTCAAAGCGCATCTATCATCTTTGTAACCGATAAGGGCTTTGTACAAAATAAGACATTTGTTTTAGATGATAAGACTGATGTTAATGATTTAAAAGAATGTCTTAAATTATTTAATGACCGTTTAGTGGGCACACCTATATCTCAAATTGTCGATAAGATGGAAGCTCTTAGACCAGTCTTAAATGATTATATCATCAATCATGATGTGGTCTATAAAGCGATGATTGAAGCCTTTGTTAGATTTGCAAGTGATCGTCTAGCCACTTATGGAGAAAAGGAATTATTCAATAATCCTGAATTCTCCGATGACGTAGAATCGATGAAAAAGGTCTTAGAATTATTAAATTCTACAGAAAATATCAAGTCTGCAGCTTCAAAAAGTGAAAAAGATTATCACGAAGGTAATATCTCAATTCACTTCGGCGCTAGCGAGGAAGACTCACCTGATGTGTCTATTGTTACTACAAAGATTAAAATCGGTGATACTCCTGAAGATACTATCGCCCTCGTGGGACCTAAGAGAATGGATTATGATAAAGTATTATCCGCATTAGAATATCTAGTTCGCGGATTAAATGATTATTTCAAAAAGGAGGATAGTGATGATGAATGATGAAGAAATCAAAGTTGAAGAAAATAATGAACCTTCTTTAGAAAAAGACGAAAAAGATGATTCCTATAAGGGAATGAAAAAGGCTTATAAAGCTAAATTAGAAGAAAAAGATGAAGAGATCCACGCTTTAAATCAAAAGATTGGCGAGATTAAAAACGAGGTCAATGATTGGAAGAACAAATATTATATGGCCTATGCGGATACGCAAAATCTTAGAAACAGTCTTGAAAAAGAACATAAAGATGTCATCAAATACCGCGCGGAAGGATTTATTGAAAAATTACTTCCTGTCATCGATGGCTTCAATATGGCCTTACAAATGGAAGTTAAAGATGAAAGCATTAAAAACTATCTCGTCGGATTTGAATTCATCTATCGTCAAATGGTCAGTGCGATGGAAAGCGAAGGAGTAAGCGAAATAACTCCTAAAGTTGGTAATAAATTTGATCCTAACACTATGAATGCGATTGACGCTGTTGAAGATGAAGGAGAAGAAAATATCATCAAACAAGTCTACGCTGTTGGAATCAAATTGCATGATAGAATCATCAGACACGCTAATGTCGTCGTGACCAAGAAGCCTCGTAAAGAGGAAGAAAAAGAAGAAAACAAAGATACAAACACATCATCGGAAAACAATGATGCGAACGCATAAATAAATAGGAGGATATTTATATGGCAAAAGAAATTATCTTAGGTATCGACTTAGGTACCACAAACTCAGTTGTTAGTTATCTTCAAGCGGATGGGAAAGCAAAAGTTATTCCAAATCCAGAAGGCACTAATACCACTCCATCAGTTGTAGCATTTAAACCAAGTGGTGAAGAAATCGTTGGTAACGCCGCAAAAAGACAAGCAGTTACTAACCCAGATACAGTCTCATCTATTAAAAGAAAGATGGGTACTACAGAAAAAGTACATATCAACTGCATTAATAAGGATTTAACTCCTCAAGAAATCTCTGCAAAAGTTTTAGCGTATATGAAAAAATATGCTGAAGACAATATCGGTCATAGCATTTCTAAAGCCGTTATTACTGTTCCAGCTTACTTCAACGATGCGCAAAGACAAGCCACTAAAGATGCTGGTCAAATCGCTGGCTTAGATGTCGTTAGAATTATTAATGAACCAACCGCTGCCGCCTTAGCTTATGGCTTAGAAACCGATAAATCAGAAAAAATCTTAGTATTTGATTTAGGTGGTGGTACATTCGATGTCTCTATTTTGGATATCGGGGATGGCACATTTGAAGTCGTTTCTACCTCTGGTGATAACCATTTAGGTGGTGATGACTGGGATGCTGTTATCGCTGATTGGATCAAAGCCCAAATTAAAATTAATAATGGTGTTGATCTCAACGATAAGATGGCCTTGCAAAGATTTAGAGATGCCGCTGAAAAGGCTAAGATTGAATTATCTTCTTCCTTAGAAACAACCATCTCCTTACCATTTATTGGTATGTCTAGTGCTGGTCCTATCAACTTTGAAACAACCTTGACCAGAGCTAAATTCCAAGATTTAACCAAACATTTATTAAAGAGATGTGAACAACCTGTAAGAAGAGCTTTAGCTGATGCTCATTTAAGCGCTTCTGACTTAGATCAAGTCTTATTAATCGGTGGTTCTATTAGAATGCCAGCCGTCCAAGAATTAGTTAAGACCTTAACTGGTAAGACTCCTAACTTATCTGTCAACCCAGATGAAGCAGTCTCTATTGGCGCTGCCATCCAAGGTGGTGTAGTCTCTGGCGATGTTAAAGATGTCGTCTTACTCGATGTCACTCCATTAACCCTTGGTATTGAGACCTTAGGCGGAGTTATGACTCCATTAATCGATAGAAATACCACAATTCCTACCACAAAGAGTCAAATCTTCTCCACCGCAGCGGATAATCAACCTGCCGTTGATATATCTGTCTATCAAGGTGAAAGACCAATGGCTAGAGACAATAAATTATTAGGTCACTTCCAATTAACTGGTATTCAACCCGCTAGAAGAGGCCAACCACGTATTGAAGTTACCTTCTCTATTGATGTTAACGGTATCGTTAAAGTATCTGCGAAAGACTTAGATACACAAAAAGAACAAAATATTACCATTTCTGGTAGCGGTGGATTATCTAAAGCCGATATCGATAGAATGGTAAGAGAAGCAGAAGAAAACAAAGAAGCCGATAGCAAACGTAAAGAAGAAGTCGAAGTCAAAAATAAGGCTGAAAGCTATATTAATGATATCGATGCCGCTTTAGCGGAAAAGGGTGATTCTATTGATCCTGCTCAAAAAGAACAAACACAAAAATTAAGAGATGAATTAAGGACCGCTCTTGATAACAATGATATTGAAACACTTAAGACACGTCTTAATGAATTAGAACAAGCCGCAGCTTATATGCAAAACGCTCAAGCTTCTTCCGGAACCGCTTCAAGTGATGCTCCAGGAAGCAACCCAGATGATATCGTCGATGGTGGCGATGGCACTGATGGCGGCGCTAATGCTTAATAATTTAAATTAAATCAACATCTATC
This sequence comes from uncultured Bacilli bacterium, assembly GCA_905236085.1. GTDB lineage: Bacteria > Bacillota_I > Bacilli_A > RFN20 > CAG-826 > CAJOOD01. The sequence goes on along the minus strand of CAJOOD010000025.1, from coordinate 280 downwards.
TATTGGGGCTTATGCCCCTTTAGTTAGGTTTAGAAGGAGGATTTATGGCCGAGAATAAACAAGATTTATATGAAGCACTTGGTGTAAGTAAATCTGCTAGTAAAGATGAAATTAAGTCTGCTTACCGTAAATTAGCAAAGAAATATCACCCCGATAATAAAGAAACTGGCGATGAAGCTAAATTTAAATCTATTCAAGAAGCTTATGACATCTTATATGATGATCAAAAACGAGCGGCATACGATAGATTCGGTTTTGCGGCCTTTGATCAAGCGGGAGG
>CAJOOD010000024.1 GCA_905236085.1 uncultured Bacilli bacterium | reverse complement strand
CTTATTTGCTTTAACGACAATCTCATTCTTACCAGTATCATTATAAACAATGTCATTATTAACATTATTTTCTACTGGTTGAATCTCATTATTTCTTTCTTTAATCGCTCTAACAGCAACAATGATATCAAATAATCCAGCGATAGTAATAGTGGTGCCTAATACGATATAAATAACATTTAATGTTTGTTGTTCACGATATATTAGACATAACACGCCTAGAGTTAAAGAGACTAACGAGACGATAAAGAATAAAGTAATCCATCCGCCGGCAATTTGCTTGCTCTTAATAGAATATATCGCTTTGATTAAATAATTAGCGCCTGCGGCTAATAATAAGACCGCTACAAATATGGCTAAGATAGCCTTAATAGAATTGATACCTTCTGGCATACATAATATAACGCCTAAGGCAATAAATACCGCTCCTAAGATGGCATCTAAGGAGAATATCTTTTTAGTATCCACAATATTAGCAAATAATGTTAAACCGCCATCGATAAATAAAAATACCGCAATTACAATGCCTAAAGCAGTGGATAATTCATTAGGTTTAATTCCTCCTAATATGCCAGTCAATAAGCCGACAATCATCAGCAATACGCCTTCAACTATTCTTACCCATGCCCATCTTGATAATAATGTTTTCATACGTCACCTCATCTTTCTTAATAAGTATAAATTTTTTATGTTTAGAATTAAATATTTTCTAAGCCTAAAAGATTAACAAAATCTATATAATTTGTCCTATTTAAATATATTCTTCTATTAATTGTATCAATCTTATAGATAGGAGAGGTTATATCATAGACATAGCCATCATCAAAATATGATATTTTTAATTCTTGTTGATGATAATTAATCAATATGTCATTAATTTCTTCGGCAACATCGCTTGATATGTGTGGCTTTGATATTTTATTCCTTTCATAATGCATCTTATTGATATAATCGCTTTGTTCATTAAGTGATTTAAATGGTGCCCATTTTTTCATTCCTCTATTCATCTTTTATGTCCTCCAATCAATTGGTGTCTTTCTCTAATCGTTGAACTTTCTAATAATGATGAAGTACGTAAAATAGAATTTTTACCGTACTTTTGCACGATTTTATCGATAGTGTATTGCAAATTTCTCTTCTTTTCTTGCTCTATAGGATCGATAAATAAATTTAATTGTTCGTAATTATTGAAATATCTTAATTTGCTAAATGCGATAGATATTCTTCTTATGTATAAGGTAGGTGTGACATGCTTATTATATATTTCCATCAAGGTTTCAAAGATAATATCGCTGTCATCGGTTTCAATCATTAATGATGTCTGTGAAGCAAAACCTCCTGATTTAGAATAGCCGATATATAGATGAACACATCCGGTTAATTTGCCTTCTAGTCTTAATCTCATCGTTAAATCATCGGATAATTCCTTAATGATTAATTTAGCTTCTTCTGAACTATAATCCTTAAATAATACTTGTCCATTAGTTAATGAGGTCTCTTTAGGAGTATATTTTTCTCTAATATTAGAATTGTCTATCCCGTTAGCGTGGTCCACTAAATCATCACCAATGATGCCAAAGTGCATACGCATATATTCTCTATTAGCTTTAGCGATATCACCCATCTTATACATTCCAAGAGCGTTTAATCTTCTTTCAAGATTTGCGCCAATCCCCCATATATTGCTAAGAGGAGTAACGGGCCATAATTTTTCTTTTATATCTTTTTTATATATTTCGGCGATACCATCTTTTTGTTTCTTCGCGTATCTATCTAATGCGACTTTGGCTAGAAATAATGAATCACCAATACCTCCAGTGCATTCTAGACCAGTTCTTTCTTGAATAGTGGTTTTGATTTTATATATCAGCTGACGAGGCGACATCTTGTAATAATCTAGATATGGACCAATATTTAAAAATGCTTCATCAATAGAATAGATATGTAAATCTTCTTCATCGATAAATTCTAGAATAATAGACATAACTGTGCTTGATCTTTCTAAATATCTCTCCATTCTAGGAACAGCAAATATATAATCATCTCTTTTTGGCAATTCTTTTAATCTTAATCGAGATGGAACACCTAATGATTTAAGATATGGAGTAACGCTTAAAATAATGGTATTACTACCTCTTTCCTTATCCGCGACCACGAGTGGAGTGGTCCATGGATCTAAGCCTTTATCCACACATTCAACGTATGAATAAAAAGCTCGCATATCAATTACTCCGATAACCTTCTCTTTCATATGTGGAAGCAATTATAATGTTGATTTAAGAAAATGTTGAGTCTTGACTTTTATCATTCATTGATAAAGATGTTATTTATTAGTTTCCACCTATTTTTTAAAATTTAAAAAAATTTGCAAAGGCTAAAATTGACTCAAAATTATGGTCATTGTATAAATTTTCTTCACATATCTTTGATATAGACTTATTTATAATAAAAAACTTGCATATGGATTGGTGATTCTCTAAAATAATAAAGCGCTTGGGTCTATAGCTCAGTTGGGAGAGCGCCTCGTTCGCAACGAGGAGGTCGGGAGTTCGAGCCTCCTTAGATCCACCAATCTAACAAATATGTTGTCGTCCAAATCCAATCGTCCTCAGTTAGATAAAGCGGATCAGTCTCGACAATCTAAATAGAAGTCGTCAGAAGTGGCGGCTTTTTTATCGCCTCGAACTAACAAACACAACAAGTAAATAACTTTGTTTATATTATTGAATTATTACTAAATTTAGTTATAATTTAAGCATAAAGGAGAAAAGCATTATGATAATTCGTGCCTCAGCTGATATTCGCACAAACTATAATTCCGTAATCGAGGAATGCCGCCAAACCGGAGAGCCCATATATTTAACCAAAAACGGAGAAGGAGATGCGGTGGTTATGGATATCGCTTCTTTTGAGAGACGAGAACAGATTCTTCACGCCCAACAACTGGTTTTGGAGGCATATATCGATAATCTAGCCGGTGCAAAGAGTTTCACTACCGATGAAGTAAAATCAATGATGGATAAAGTTATTAAAGAGGAATGAAATGAATTATAAGGTAGAATGGTCTTCAAAATCGGTTTCTGACCTTACTGAACATGTTTCATTTGTGGGAATGGCAACAAAAGAGGCAGCTCCCACGCTTTCATCCAGCATTATTGTAGCGGGTCTTTCGCTTTCATCCTTCCCAGAACGTTTTCCAGAATTCACTATGCCGCATAACTTTCCTGTTATTATTCGCAAATGCGTAGTTGATGGACGCTATGTCATTCTTTATGGAGTTGTTAACAACTCGGTGATGATTTATCGCATTCTTGATGCAAGAAAAAAGTTCGATGGGCTGATTTTATAAAATAAACGCTGAATTTGATATAACCGGCATTGTATTAGAAACGGAGCGTCTAGTTTTAACCACATTGCAAAAGATTGCTAAATCGCTAGGAAGAACACTAGCATCGCTCATGTTATAGTGACATTCTCCCCATCTTCTATAAGTGGGGGAGAATGTCACTTGTATGTTAATAGAAGCGAATAATTACGTTACGATAATGTTGTAGGATAAAATGGCCGGTATATTTTATTATTATAGGACAAATATGCTATTGTATTTTTGGAGAAAAGGCATGACATTAAAAGAGTTAAGGGCAGAATATAAACTATCACAACTAGAAGTTGCTTCTATCTTGGGCATTCCAGAAAGAACATATCATAGATATGAAAGTGATGATAATTATGGAAGCGAAATAAAACGAAAAGCTTTTATTAACACTCTTAACAATAGGTTTGAGATAATAGAGGAAAAAGGTCTATTAACAGTTGAACTAATAAAAGATAAAGTAACCAAACTATTCGATTTAGAATATAAAGGCCAAATTGATTTCTGTTATTTGTTCGGAAGTTATGCTAAAGGGCTGGCTAATGATAAGAGTGATGTAGATTTATATTTTTCTTCTTCTTTAACAGGTTTACGTTTTGTCGGACTCATTGAAAGACTAAGACAGGCCCTCCATAAGAAAGTTGATTTAATTAGAAGCAGTGAACTTAGTAACAACATAGAATTAGCAAATGAAATCATGAAAGATTGAATAAAGATATATGGCTAGCAAAGAGAATGCTGAATCATAATTTCTTTTAAGAAAATATTTATTCATGAAGCATTGAAAAAGAGCGCAAAAACGGGATATTTTTCTTGTTTTTCTTTTTGCAACCAATAGTTTACTAAACTCAACTAGAATTTGCTAGCATTAACGTTTATATATATCTAGAATTAATAATATAACAAAGGTAAGAGTTATGGAGAAAAAAGAAATAAAGCAGTTACGACGCCCATACGTTAATACGTTTTTTAAGAATAATAAATTTAATTTATTAATGACTATTATTGCTTCGCTTTTACAAGGTGTTGCGTTCTTAGTCATATCTTGGGTGCTAAAAGAAATTTCTGATCTTATCGCTGGAGTTTCTCAATATGATTTTTCTGTTATTATCATTGTCGCGGGTATCGCCTTTTTACTATTTGTTATTGGCTGGATAATTGATAATCATTTTTTACCTTTATTTTTAAGTAAAGCGATTAAACAATATCGTGAATATGTTTTCAAGAAGCTGATGGAAAAAGGCATACAAAGTTTTTCTAATGAAAATACCTCATTATATATTTCCGCTTTGTCTAACGATGTAAATGTCATAGAGCAAGATTTTTTAGCCAAGATTCAAACAGCCGTTCAAGTCAGTGTGACATTTATTGGAGCCCTTGTCTTGATGTTTGTTTATAGTCCACTTCTAAGTGTGATTGCTATTGGCTTATCTTTAATTCCAATCCTCGCCTCCATATTATTTGGAAATAAAGCTGCGATTGCCGAAGAGAATTTATCTCATCAAAAAGCCAGTTATACCAGTATGATAAAAGATGCTCTATCGGGCTTCGCGGTAATTAAGAGTTTTAAATCAGAGGAAAATATCATTAATCTTCATGATGGTGTCAATAATAATGTCAGCACCGCTAGTAAAAAACGTAGCAAGATAAATATTCATATTGCTTATTCTTCTGGAATTGCTGGGGGATTATTACAAATCGGTGTCTTTATCTTAGCGTGTGTATTTGCTTTAAACGGAATTGGCAATATCACCGCTGGTACGGCTATCGTATTTGTGCAATTGCTAAATTATGTACTAGCCCCAATCCAAACTCTTCCATCTTTTTATGCTGGAAGTAAATCATCATTTACTCTAATTAACAAAATAGCTTTAGAACTCAATAAAAATGTCGATGATACCGGTGAACATATTCCTTCTAAATTATCTAAAGGTATCTATATCAATAATCTTTCTTTTTCCTATGATGAAAATAAGAAAATATTAAATAACCTCAATATGGAATTTAAAGTAGGTGGCTCTTATGCTTTAGTGGGGAGTTCAGGAAGCGGGAAGTCTACGCTTCTTAATCTTTTGATGGCTTCATCTCGTAATTATGAAGGCGAGATTATCTATGATGATTATGAATTAAAGAATATATCTACGAGTTCACTATATAATTTAGTTTCTATTATTCAACAAAATGTCTTTGTCTTTAATAGCACGATTAAAGATAACATCACCATGTTTTCCAATTTCCCAGAAGAGGAGATTAATCGTGCGATTAGATTATCTGGATTAAGTAAATTAATTGCGGAAAGAAGTGAGAATTATCTCTGTGGAGAAAATGGTTCAGGCTTATCTGGTGGAGAGAGACAAAGAATATCTATCGCTCGAGCATTATTAAGAAAAACACCAATCCTTTTTGTAGATGAAGCCACCGCATCACTAGATGCTGAGACAAGCTTTGAAGTATTAGATGCGATATTAAAACTTGAAAATCATACGCGCATTATTGTCACTCATGATTTGGATGAAAATATTCTTCGCCGTTGTAATAAAATATTTGTGCTTAGAAATGGAACAATTATTGAAAAAGGAGATTTTGATTCTCTAATCGATAATAAAGGATATTTCTATTCTCTTTATACAGTTTCTCAAGATAAATAGACTGAGACTATATATTTCTAATATTTTCTATTGATGATATATTTTTTTGATTGATATTTGATTAATACAGTTAATACAATATCTATATATGATTCTTAATTCTAACGAACCGGTATTTATTCAAATTAAAAATTATTATAAACATCTCATTAAAATAGGTGCCTATAAAGAAGGAGATTCACTTCCATCTGTTAGAGAAGTGGCTATCTTTTTTGGTGTTAATCCTAATACAGTGCAGCGCTCTTTTACATTATTAAGTGAAGAAGACTATGTTACAAATATTCCTAAAAAAGGCTTCTATGTCACAAATATTAAAAGTGAAGATGAAAATAAAGAAATCAAGAAACAGATCATTAAATTAATTGATAAAGGCTATACCTTAGAAGATATAAAGAAAGTTATAGAAGAAATGGAGGAAAGGTAATGAATATTAATATCAACCATCTCAGCAAGAGTTATGATAAGAAGAATCTTGCTATAGATAATTTAACTATTAAATTCGTTCCAGGAATTACTGGCTTAGTCGGTGTTAATGGGGCTGGTAAATCTACTTTATTTAGACTGATATCTAATGTCTTAGATTTAGATGAAGGAGAAATATCAATAAATGGTTTTGCTCAAAATTCTAAAGAAGCTAAGGAATTAGTATATTTCTTGAGCGATGATCCATATTATCCAAGTGGGGCAAAAGCGAAAGATTTAGTGGACTTTTACGGTGCTTTTTATTCTTTTGACAAAGAAAAATATTATGAATTAGTTAATAAATTCTCTTTACCATTAGATAAGAAGATATCTTCCTTTTCTAAAGGGATGCGAAGACAGATATTTATATGTGTAGCATTTTCTTTAGATGTTAAAATTTTACTTCTTGATGAAGCCTTTGATGGTCTAGATCCTTTAGTTCTAGAGATGATAAAAGAAGAAATTATTAAAAATAGTGATGGAGAAAAGGTTATCATTATCTCATCACACAATATATCCGCTTTGGAAAAATTAGTGGACCGCTTTGTTATCATCTATCAAGGACATATCACCTCACAAGGAACTAGCGAATCTCTTGGCGAAGATTTTGTTAAATATCAAGCTATGTTTACTAGTGATATCACTGAAGAGAGATTAAAAGAATATGGACTAAAGATTATTTCCTATAAGAAAGTTGGTTCTATTTTAAATTTTGTTATTAGAGATGATGAAGAAAAGATTAAGGTTTTGCAAGAAAAAGAAAAGCCTATCTTATTAGAGCAAATCCCCATTGATGCAGATGAGATATTGACCTTGCAGTTAATGCTTTCAAAGAAAGGGGGAGAAGAATAATGAAAAAAATAATATTTTACACTTTTAAGAAATGGATTCCTATCGCTAGTGTTTTATTTACTGTTCTTCTTATAACTCTTTCCTACAGTGTTGGTACTTGCAATATTTATGAGCAAAGCACATATTATGGTCAAACTTATTTTGATGATCCTCCAATTTTGGCCATTGGTGTAGTGGCGATGATTGGCACATTTGTTATATCGATGTTCGCTATGGGTTATACTTTTAAGAAAAGGAATGCTGATTTTTATAACCAAGCTCCATTAAAGGATAAAGATTATCGTCGATTAAGAATCATTGAGTCATTAGTGATATATCTAAGTATAATTGTCACTGTATTTCTTCTCGGTATGATTTTCTTAGCCATCAAATATGCGACCAGCGCGGATTCAATATATAAGCTTGAGACCCGTATTGATCCACACACTTATACATATGTTCAGGAGTATGTTACACATTATAAAAATGTATTTAGATTTGGTTATTATATTTTATACTTATTAGGTTTGTTGCTTTTAGTAACAGTCTTACATTTCGTTAACTGTGCGATTATATCTTTCACTAATAATTTGTTGGATGCCATTTTGATTCTAGCCTTTATCCATTTTGCTTTGATGCTATTAATATTTGATGTGGAATTGAATAGGTTCTATATCGAAAAACTTATCCATCCAAATCAAAGCATTGATTCATATGTTAATGGTTTCCAATATTACACATCTTTTATTCCAGTTTATGGTTATGCTTTGCTATATAGGATAGCTATTTTAATTAAAGATGGTAGTGTAAATCCTATTTTTGATTTAGAAAAGATAAGCATAGATTTTATTTATTTCATTATAAATAACATTATCCTATTAGTTATTATTGCCTTATCAATTTATCAAACCATGTTTAGAAAAGATGATTCAGGAGAATATTTTGGTCATAAAGGACCTAAAAATATGATTATACGCATGATACCTCATATCTTCTTCTTAGTTCTATTTACTACTTTTGCAGGAGAATCCTTCAGTGGTATGAATGTTGTCCTTGCGACCATTGTCTTTGCTATTACAAGTTATATTACAGTTTCAATTTATAACCGTTCCTTTAAAACAAAGATACCGGACATCATCGCCTTATCAGGTAACATCGCCATACTAATAATAATGTGTGTTACAGGAATTTAAATTTCATAGAGCCGCAAAACGGGACTATTTTTAAAAAATAAGGAGAATTTGCATGCTTTTTTTAGCACTTTTTACTATGAAGAAAAGATTAAAAATCATTATGTGATTTATCATATAAATGATACAATATCTTCAAAGATATTATGAAAATAAAAGCAATCATCAAAGCTGTATCTTTATCACTTGTTACATCATTTGCCTTTACTTGTACTTCCTGTGGCACTGATTATGAAACTTTTTCTTTTGCTTCGCATAAGACGGCGGAGAAAGTTGCATATAAACTTATTTATGACGATGCATATTTTGATAAGAATGCTTCAGAATATCAAACCCATTTAGCTACCGCATCTATGTCGTTAGCGCTCGCAGGTTTTCCTGCTACAAGCGGAATTGATTACGCAAGAAGTCCAGATAATATCAAGGAATTCTTTACTAAGATTGGTTTTAATGATTTTCAATCTAATGATTTTGGTGTTAGTCAACCAACCGCTCATTCCTTCGGAGTATATATCGCTAGTAAAGAAGTGAAAGACTATACTCTTATTGGTATTGGTGTAAGAGGGGATAATTATTATGCGGAATGGGTTAGTAATATGGCCTTTGGTGATAATCCTCAATTTGCTGATGGATATTATGGAGCCTCTAATATTTATCTAGATGCTTTGAAATCCTATATTAATGATTTTAAAATCTCTGGAAAGATTAAGATTTGGACCGCTGGTTATTCTCGTGGAGGTACTGGTATTAATCTTGCTATTGGTAGAATGGATGACGCTTTAATTAATGGAGAAAATATTTTATCTCCTAAAGTTTCTTATACCAAAGAAGATTTATATGCTTATTGCTTTGAAGCTCCTGCTGGTAGAATTGCCACATTTGATGAAGGAAAAATCCTGCAAAAAGGTGATAATTATAACAATATTCACTGTTTATTAAATGTTAATGACTTTATTCCATATTTAGCACCTATTCAATATGGGTTTGTTAGATATGGAATAGATTATTATCTTCCTGATATTACTAATACTTTGGATTACAATCTCCATATCTCTAGAGTGAAAGATAAATTAGGTGGTTTAGGAAATGCTTCTATAATTAATGATTATTTAATCGACCAATTTCAAGAGAGTTTAATGCTGTCTTTTGCGGAGAAATATAATCCTACTTTAGGTAATTTCTTAGTGACATTTATGGACTTATTATCTACCGGATTAATCAGTAGAAGCGATTATGTTAAAAACAACCAACAACAGATTGCTAATTTGTTCTCTTTGATTTATAAGAATGGTTCCCCTAAAGATTCTTTAATTGACTTGATTATCAAAATAGGAACCAACATCCTTCTCGCCGATCCTGAAGAGGCTTTGCTAAAGGACTTACAATATAATCCAGATCGTTTCTTACAAGATTTAGACCCAATTTTAAAGAACGCTTTAAGTAATACAGATATCGATATGGGTGTTAATGATTTAATTGAAATGGTGAGAAATATAATTATTACTATTGCAACCATTGCTTCTTTAGATAATGGACTTAATTGCTTAATATCCTTATGTTCTTTATCTAATCTTAAATGTATCGATTATGGAAATATCCCAGAATTAACTTTATCCCATATGGTTTCCATGGATGATAATTATACAGATGGTAATCTATTATCTCCCGCTACTTCTTATTATCAAGTAAGTATTAGTGGCGATAATAAAGAATACGAAATCACTCATAACGGTACCCTTTTAGCGGCTTCTACTGACCTTGAAATTAATACCGTTCTTGTCGCAGAACGTTATCAAGATGAAGATATATTCTATATTCCTAAAGTAGATAACATTATTATTAATAGTTCTTCAGACAATCTATTTGTTGAAGTGGATTTGATGAGTGGTGAATATTACCCATATAACATATATAAGATGGGGTTATTAAATATTGATGAACATATGGAGTTTTAATTTATGGATGATATGCTAAAAAATAATACTTCATATAATTATTTCTTGTTTCAAACCAGAAATGAAATGGGAATGTCTAAAAAGAAATTTGCCAAACTTTTAGATATTTCTTCATTTAAATATTCCATGCTGGAATCTGGATATATCAAGCCTTCCAAGAAAGATATAGCAAAAATATCTAAGGCTTTAAATGTTGATTATTCTTTATATCAAGAAGGTGTGCATTCCTATCCTACTGAATTACCTGATCCAAAAAGAACCGGTATTGCCGCCGCTTTATTTCGTGGATTAGGCAAAAGAGGATTAAGGATTACTCTTGTATGTTTAACTTTCTTATTTACCACTATATTTATTTCCGGATTGGTATCTAATCAATATTACGACCATAATTATCAAACATTTTATTCGGAAAATGTTATTGCTTTAAGAGATGCAGTCGTAGAAAAAGGGGAGATGTCTATCTCTTTAACCGGTGATTCTGTTTATCCTATTATCTATTCGATGGAGAAAAATAGTGAAGAAAAAACTGAAAAAATGGTTTATATTTCTTCCTCTTATGATAAATCATATTTCACGATGTCTTTTAAAGAGATGCATTGGAGTGATACCGCTAGGTTATATATTTCATTTACTAGTTATGAAGATAATGCTTATTTATTCTCTGGATCGCTTTTAGACTATAGCACTAATATGAATACTTCGTGTCATATCAGCTATAACGAAGATAATACTTATACAGTCGAAGCATTCGTGAATGAAGGCGCATCTATCATAGAGCAAAAAGTAAAAAATGTTTTAGATAAGAATGATGTATTTAACGATTTTAGTAAACTTATTAAAAATAAAGTTAACCTAGATTTAGATTTCAAAGTTGATGTCGCTCAATCTTTAGCCTCGACCGCATCAAAAACTAGAAACGCTATTATTGCCACAGTTTTTTCTATTGTTCTTGGTCTAGTTTTAGCCGCCGCATCATTATTCGCTACAGCCTTTGCTTTTATCTATGGCGAGAGTGAAGTTGAATTAAAGAAGTTCCAACACGGTGATGAATTATTATTCACTGAGCCTCCAAGAAAGAAAATAACTAAAAATGATATTAGATTTACGGCCTTTTTACCTGAAACTCTATTAGAATTAGTGGGTATAGCTATCGTTGCTATCGGTGCGTTCCGTATTGTATTATTTAGTACCGCTTTGGTTTCATTTTCTTCTGAAGCCATATCTTTAGCTACCGGACCATTCTTATCTATTCAGATGCTGGGTATGTTCTTATTATATTTTGTCGACTTTGATTTATTTATGGATGATCAAAGAGCTATTAGGAATATCGTTCAATATTCTATTTTCTTCTTTGTTTTATATTTTATTGAAGCCACCTTGATGAGTGGACTACAAAATTCCAATAATATCCTCATAGCTAATTCTTTAGCTAATTTCATGATTCCTAATCCATTTGGTTCTGCGGCTTGTTATTTCGCTATTATGGTCTTCTTATTCTTTACTCCTAAGAAAATCAGAACTAGAAGAGGACTAATTGCTTATCGTTGCTTAGCCATATTGCCTATTGCTTGCATTATTACCTCCTTCTTAATTTCTCATGGTGATAATTTATTTGGCTGGGATATGTCCAATCTATGGTTAAAATATTTCTTCAACGGTGAAAGAATATCTTATTCCTTATTAGCGATTGGTTATCTTGTCGGTTTATTCTTCTTAAGACTATATTTCAAGAAGAAATATGGCGAAGAGACCGCTCAAAAGATGTTTATGTCTAATAAATTTATCATGTTGAAAAACATTTTAGCGGTGGTGGTCCTATTAATCATCTGGTTCTTTGAATTAGCCTTTGCTGGTAACGCTCAGATGAATAAAGTTGGTATTGGTATCAATGGTATTTTG
>CAJOOD010000023.1 GCA_905236085.1 uncultured Bacilli bacterium | reverse complement strand
GATTAATTTCAAACATATTATTAACAGCAACAATTATTTATGATTCTATTTTGGGTTCAATTAGTTTTGTGGGAATTATTTTATTTTCGCTTTTGTTAATACCTTTGATAATCAAAACAATTTCATTATTTGGACTATATGTTTATTCCAAATACAAAATATTTATTTCCGAAAAAATAATACTAATCTCTTATTGTTTTTTAGTTTTTGCTATTATGGCATATAGTTTTTTCATATTTATAGGTCAAATCATTAACATATTGCAAGTTATTCCATATAGCATGTTGGTCATTATAAGTATTATTATTTGCTCACTAAAGCATAAAGAAAAATCAGTGGTGGTCACCGATTAGTCTTCATTATTATCTAAAGCTTTTTGATGAGCTTCATATTTTTTCCTAGTCGCGGTATCTAGTATCTTTTTTCTCATGCGATATGTCGTAGGAGTTATTTCCACTAATTCATCAGAATTAATATAATCTAGACAAGCTTCTAGAGTCATCTTTCTTGGAGTTTTTAAGACAACAGTATTGTCTTTAGTGGATGATCTAACATTGGTTAAATTCTTCTTAGTAACAACATTGACCGCTAAATCGTTATCATATCTATTTTCACCAACAATCATGCCACAATAGACTTCTGTACCAGGAGTGATGAACATCGTTCCTCTTTCTTCTACATGTTCCATCGCATATGGAGTAGCGGTACCGGTTTCAACGGCTACGAGAACACCAATCTTTCTTTCTCCAATCTTGGTGTTATCCATGGGTCTATATTCTTTATAAGTATGAGATATAATTCCATATCCTTTAGTTAATGTCATATATGAAGATACGAAACCTAATAATCCACGAGAAGGAATGACATATTCTAATTTAGTGGTGTAATCATTCGCGTCCATGTTGGTTAATTGAGCGGCTCTAGTTCCTAAAGTGGTCATGATATCTCCAACAAATTCATTAGGAACTTCAATGGTTAAATCTTCATATGGTTCACATTTAACGCCATCGATAACTTTAATAATTACTTCTGGCTTAGATACTTGTAATTCATAATCTTCACGAATCATGTTTTCAATTAAGATAGATAGATGTAATTCACCTCTACCAGATACCTGCCATGACTCAGTATTAGGAATTCTTTGCACTCTTAATGAGACATCTTTTTGTAATTCTCTAAATAGTCTTTCTTCTATCTTTCTCGCGGTTAGATTCTTACCATCATGTCCCGCGAAAGGAGAAGTATTGACACCAAATGTCATCTGTAATGTTGGCTCATCAATTCTTAATAATGGTAGAGGATTGATATGATTATTATCACATACTGTTTCTCCAACATTGATATCAGGTAAACCAGCAATAGCCACGATATCACCAGCTTGAGCGGATTCAACTTCTAATTTCTTTAATCCTTGATAGCCGAATAATTTCATGACTTTGAATTGTTTAGTAGAACCATCTAATCTAGAAACTGTTACTAAATCACCAGCGTGTAAAATGCCGTTTTTAATCGTTCCAATTCCAACTCTTCCAACAAAATCATTGTAATCTAATAGGGAAATTTGAAATTGTAGAGGTTTATTAACATCTGATTTAGGTGCAGGAATTTCTTTTAAAATAGTATCAAAAATGCAGTCCATTCCTTCGACTTGCGTATCAGGATCAGCTTCTAAGGATGATGTGCCTTTTAAAGCTGAGGCATAGCAGACATCAAAATCCAAGAATTCTTCAGGAGCGCCTAATTCGATAAATAAAGCCAATACCTCATCTAAAGTTTTATCAATATTAATATTCTTTCTATCAACTTTATTGACTACGACAATTGGTTTAATATGGGCCTCTAAGGCTTTCTTTAAAACGAATCTTGTTTGCGGCATGGCGCCTTCAAAGGCATCCACTAGGAGTAAGCAGCCATCGACCATATTCATGATACGTTCGACTTCACCGCCAAAATCAGCATGCCCTGGAGTGTCAACAATATTGATTTTGCAGTCTTTATACATAATAGAGGTGGTCTTAGCTAAAATAGTGATACCTCTTTCTCTTTCAATATCATTAGAGTCCATGACTCTATCTTGAACATCTTCATTGCTACGGAATGTACCCGCAGTTTTTAATAATTGATCCACTAGTGTGGTTTTACCATGATCGACATGGGCTATAATTGCAACATTTCTAATTTCCATAATTCTTACTCGTTAACGTGTTATAGTTTAGAAAAATCCCTAATAAATTGCAATAAATAATTTTGCTATGAAAAAATATTAGTTTATATTATATATAATGATTGATTTAAACGAGAGCAAACCAACATTAGGTAACAAATTAAAAGAAAAGCTATCATTCTTTAAAAATAAGAACTGTTTATTTTATTACGTCTTACTATTATTAATCACCGGTATAGGATTTTATTTCTTAATGCTAATTGAGAATAATTTTGTCACCCCTTATAGCGGTGATTACACCATGCAATACATTCCTTTTGCTTATAATTATCATGATGATTGGTGGACATTCTTTAGAACTGGAACTTTTCCTTGGTGGGATTCTAATATCTTCTTAGGCGCGGATACGGTGACGAGTGATGGCTATTACATCATGTTTTCGCCTTTCTTTATTCCTTTAATATTTACACCCCGTAGTTTAATACCTCAAATGCTCGCTATTATTTCTATTGCGAGGACGATGCTTGCAGGGCTATTTTTCTATTATTTCTTGAAAAAAATGCAGGTTTCGGAGACTTTTTCGCGTTTAGGTGGCCTCGCTTATGCTTTCTGCGGATGGATGGCTTATTATCAATGGTTTAATAATTTCTTAGATATTGTAGTCTTCATGCCTTTAGTCCTATTAGGTATTGAAAAGATATTAAGAGATAAGAAGCCGTGGTTTTTAGCCTTATTCTTAGGATTAGTAGGCATAGATAATTTCTTCTTCTTTCCATCAGTGGTATTTTTAAGTTTTATCTATGCGATGTTTAGATTCTTTCAAAGAATTAGATTAAATAATTGGAAAAATAATTTAGCCATTTTAGGTATTGGCTTTATAGCCTATGTTGTGGCGATTACTTTATCTTTAGGAGTGTTTTATCCAGGCTTAATTACTGGTTTAAGTGATCCAAAAATAGAAGGAACTTCTTATCTAACTTCTTTAGTGGAATTTTATCAATCAAAAGAATTTGGGGAATTATTTAAACATTTATTCTCTTGGAATAGCGTTAATCCAGAATATCAACAATATACCTTATATCCGATTATGGAGATGTTTATTATTCCTATTACTAATAGGTTCTTAACATTAACTAAGGCGGGAACATTTGATAATATGGCGGGTTCATTATGGGTGGCTATGCCTATTCAAATCTTAATTATTCCCGCTATTATTAGCTGCTTAAAAGAAAAGAAATTCTCTGTTCTTGTTGGTGTTGCCTTATTTGCTTTAGCCTTATTTACTCCTGCTGGATATTATCTCTTATTTGGTGGAGCTAAATCATATTGTCGATGGAATATTATCTATCCAGCTTGTGTTATTACTTTTGTCATTATTTATTTAGATAAACATCACGATAATATATCTTCTTTGTCCTTAGTCGCGGGATTAGCTTTTGAAATATTAGGAATTAGTATGGCTTATCTTATCGCTTCTAATTTAGTAAAAGATGAAAATATCAACTATGAATGGTTTGTAGAAGAACCAGCCTTAGTATTGCTTTTAGAAATTGTTTATGCTTTGCTGATGTTCTTAATTTATCTATTTAGAAATAAAAAACGTTGGATTAAACATTCTTATATCTATGTCGCGGCAATCGAGGCGATTGTAATTGGTACATTGGTGACTAATTATCATGGTTATTCTCGATTTAGCAACGCCAATGGGGGACTAAATGAAAATGCAGCCTTAAGTGAAGTCGTAGCGAAAATTAATAACGAAGATAAGGATTATTTTAGAACTTATTCTAATATGAATATTCAAAATATTTCCAATAATAATCAAAACATCAATAATTATAACGGAACAGCGATGTTTAACACCTTATATAATTACAATACTAAATATTTTAAGTGGTGGTCTAGATGGTCGGATTGGACTGGTGGATGGTCCGCTACATATGACGAGAAAAGAGGGTATTTAGATTATTTCTTAGGCATTAAATATTACCTCATCAACACTAAATACGATATTTCTTATCAATATGGGGCTAAAAATTATAATGTGCCATTAGGTTATTCTTATTCTGATAAATTATCAACAGATGCGATAAAAGTATTTGTTAGAGATGATACAAATCAATTTGCTTTCTCTTTTGATAAGATATTTGCTTATTCTGACACTAATACATCTGATATATTTACTGCCTTAACTGGAGGAGATTATAACCAATTAAGGAATGATATCTCTTATTTAAATTATGGAATTATTTCTAATACTGACTATAAAGATATATCTGATGAAGTCAAAGCGGATTTAGAAGTTAGTAATTTAGCTCTTTCTATTTCTAGTGCCTCTAATGCTTATGGCTTTAGAAATCTTTCCTTTAATGAATATAGTGAAGGATCAGCGGGAGTGACGAAAAAATATTATGAAGTGAGTAACGCTCTTAAATATCCAAGCGATAAATTTAATGAAATCGAAAACGAATATACTCCTTTAACTCAACAAGAAGTCAGCGACAAAATAAAAGATAAGACTGGTAATTTTATCATCATCTTAAAATCTAATACTGACGCTCCATTAGGGGAATTTGATAATGGTAGCATATTCTATATCAAGGCTCCATATACTTTAAATTATAAAGTTGATATTTTCTTATTAGATAAAGAAGGCAATGTTATTACCGCGGACAATCATAGCGACGCTTCTAATACTAATTCTTCAAAAACCATTAGAGCCTTCTATAGCGATGAACCGGTTTATTCTGTAGTCTTTAGACCGAGATATTATGGTGTTTCTTCTTATCAAATATTCTATGAAACGGGGGCAAATTACTTCTCTAATCTTGCAAATGCCGCCTCAAATGCCGTAAATAATGTAGAATATGTTAACGCAAATACCTTTAGATTTACCACTAATTATGATAAATATAGATATATAACTACAACCATACCATATGAAAGAGGATGGTCTATTAAAGCTAGATTAATAGATGGTTCAACTAAGGAAATTAAGACCTATTTATCACAAGGTGGATTTGTTGGTTTTGTTGGAGAAAAAGGTGAAGTAAGTTATGAGATGACTTATATGAACCCTGAAGTTAAAACAGGTATCATCTTTACCTTATCTTCTTTAGTGGTAATATTTACTTCTTATCTAGGTTATGTATGGATTTCTCGTTTGGTGAGAAAAGAAGACTAGATATTAATTATTAAAGAATAAATTCTATTTTTAGATATCTTTAATTGTTCAGACAATAATTTAGAGATATCTTTTTTTGATAATGTTTTATCTTCGCTCATCATCTTTTTTGCCAATTGGATGATATCTTCATCATTTAATTCTTCTTTACTATAATTGCCTTCAACAACTATAACCATTTCTCCAATTAAAGTTGTCTCATCGATATTGATAATTTCATCTAATGGAGCGTGAATATATTCTTCATGAATCTTAGTTAATTCTCTAGCGATACATATATCTCTATTGCCTAATATCTTATTCATTGATTTTAATGTATCCATGATACGATGCGGAGATTCATAAAAAATAATGGTATTTTGCATGGATTTTAATTCACTTAATTGATTTTCTCTTTGACTTTTTCTTGCATCTAAAAAGCCATAAAAATAAAAATGTGAGGTATCAAAACCTGAGGCCACGAGGGCGTTAAGCATAGCGTTACTTCCTGACACGACAGATACATTAATTTCGTTTTTTAAAGCTTCCTTAACTAATTTTTGACCGGGATCAGATATTGCGGGATAGCCAGCATCAGAAACATAGGCTACCTTATTACCATTCTTGAGTAATTCGATAACTTTTTGGCTTGCTTCTTTTTCATTATGTTCATGTAATGAGATTAAGGGCTTATAGATATTAAATAGAGATAATAATTTTTTGGTATTTCTCGTATCTTCTGAGGCGACATAATCCATTTCATTTAAAACTTTTTGCGCGCGCAAAGAAAATTCATCTAGATTACCAATAGGGGTAGCGACTAGATATAATAGAGGCTTATTATCAGTAAAAGATTTATTTCTTATTATTGCCATGTAAATGTTTCTTGCCTTTGAAGTTCTTATTTTTATCAAATGGTTTCTTTTCGACAAAAGGATGTTTGATTTTATTAAAATCTTCTAGTGATATGGCTCTAGATTCTCTATCTTCAATATCTTCTTCTGTTGATGTCAAATAGATGGTTTTAGAAATCACATTATAAGATGTAACTTTCCATTCCCTAGTTTCCATATTGATTTTATCGCCTAGAGGTGGGAATTGTTTCTTCAAATCAGTATAGGCTTCGTCTTCAAATTTAAGACAACAGATAAGCCTTCCGCAGTGGCCAGATAATTTAGGAATGTTAATGGCAAGCATTTGATTCTTGGCTAAATTAATAGAGATGCCATCAAATTCATTTAAGAAAGTGGAACAACAAATTGGAAGTCCACATATGCCAAGACCTCCAATAACTTTGGCTTTATCTCTAGGGCCGATTTGTCTTAATTCGATTCTAGTTCTTAATTTGGAGGCTAATACTTTTAATAATTCTCTAAAATCAATACGATTATCAGCGAGATATGAAAAGATAATCTTGGATTTATCTAAAGTATATTCAGCGTATATTAAACGCATATCAAGGCTAAGGTTTTTAGATTCTTCGTTAAATATTTTAAAGGCTACTTCAGCATCTTTAATATTTTGTTCTTCCCATTTTAAGTCGGTTTCAGTAGCGATTCTTAAAATTGGCGATAAATCAAATTCAGAACTATATTTATCAATGCTAGTTAAATTAGAGGAGATAACACCAACTTCTTTACCTCTAACTGTCTCTACGACAACTTTAGTGCCGTTTTTGATATTGGTGTCATTAGTGCCAAAATAATAGGCACGAGGAGCGTTTCTAAATTTAACGGAGACGAAATAATCGTAATTTATTTGTGGCATAATTATTTTTCCTCCTTTTGGTTAATTTTTATAATTAGATGATCTAGCAATAATGGAATATTAAGATTGAGATTTATTGATGATCTAGCTTTTAATATTTCAATAATGCTTTCATCTATTTTTTCTAATTTGTTTCTTAATGGCAATAATAATTCAGATAATTCGCTTAATTGAGGATTTAATCCGTGTTGCATAGCTTGTATATCCTCAAATATAGCTGCAAGCATATCTAAGAAGAACGCCGCAGTTTCCTTAGAATCAATTAAGGAAGTTATCTCTCTTTGCATAGTATATACCGATTTATGAACATTAGCGTAGGATAAATCGTTTAATAAATCTAATATAGCTTCTTTTGCGGAAGCATAATTATCATCTTCAGTAAAATGTTTGTTTAATAATTCAGCATCATTATAGAAATTAGATAATAATTGAGCATCAAGCAAATCCACACCTAATTCTTGAGCTTCTTGGATGATAATATTCCTATCGGTTAATTTTAGATGTAATGTTTGACATCTAGATACAATTGTTGGTAATATCATCGCTTCATTATTAGTGGTCAAAAAAGCATATATTTCTTTTCCTGGTTCTTCTAAGAATTTAAGAATGGCATTAATAGCTTGAGTGGTCATATTTTCTATGAGATGTAAGACATATATCTTAACACCCTTATTTTCAAAAGCCTTTTTTTCAAAAGCACTTTCTAATTCATCTACTTGTGTCTTTTTAATGGTTTCTTTTGAGCCATCAAAGATAATGAAATCTGGATAATTGTCATCATCAATTCTTGAACAGGTGATACAATTATCACACGCAAATGGATCAGGTTCATCGCATATGATAGATTTAGCTAAATATATCGCTGTCTCATATAATGGAGTACCGGTACCGCCACATAAAAGATAGGCATGAGATAATGTCTTATTGGTTAAAGAATTATAGAAAGTCTGATATATGACTGGTTGTCTATTTTTTAAATATTCTTTAATTTGCATTGAGCTTGTCCTTGATTGCTTTATATGTGGCTTCAGCAACCTCTTCAATGGACATAGAAGCATCAATAATTACATATCTATCTTGATACTGTTTCGCTAATTTGAGGAAGGTTTCGCGGACTTTTAGATGAAATTCTAGCTTTTCTAAGTCTAATCTATTCACTTCTCTATTAGCGTTTTTGTTGATTCTTT
This sequence comes from uncultured Bacilli bacterium, assembly GCA_905236085.1. Classification (GTDB taxonomy): domain Bacteria; phylum Bacillota_I; class Bacilli_A; order RFN20; family CAG-826; genus CAJOOD01. Next base: position 7,449 of record CAJOOD010000023.1, on the reverse strand, counting down.
CTAGTCCGATACGAGGGTCGATATCAAATAATAATGTGAGGTCTGGCCATTTGCCTTCGGTGGCAAATAGATTGATGTTTAATATCTCATCAACTCCTAATCCTCTTGCTCCACCTTGATAGGCTAATGAGGAATCTAGGAATCTATCGCATATTACAATTTTGCCTTCTTTTATCGCGGGCCATACTTTTTCAACGAGATGTTGTCTTCTTGAAGCGGCATATAACAATGCTTCCGCGCGAGGATCTAAAGCGGTATTGGCTTTGTCTAAAATAACATCCCTAATTTGCTCCGCGATAGGTGTTCCTCCTGGTTCACGGGTTTGGATGATAGAATAGCCTTCTTTGGCTAATCTTTCGACGACAATTTTAACCGCGCTGGTCTTGCCAGATCCTTCTGGTCCTTCAAGTGTAATAAACATATCTCTCTCCTACATTTTATGTCTACCTTGTAAGGCTTTATTTAAAGTAAGTGAATCAGTATAATCTAAAGCACTTCCGATTTGTAAGCCATAAGCTAGACGAGTTATGTTGATATCATATTTTTCTAATTTCTTAGAAAGATATAAGGCTGTTGTTTCACCATCGACATTAGGATTAGTGGCTAATATCACTTCTTTGATATCGCCTTTATCTAATCTTTGAAATAATGATTCAATATTTAAATCTTCAATACCAATACCTTTTGATGTCGAAATAGCTCCATTAAGAATATGGTAAAGGCCATCATATCCTTCGCTTTTTTCAAAAGCGAGCATATCTTTAGGATATGAGACTACCATAAGAGTGGTCTTATCTCTATTATCATCTTTACAGACATCACATATATCTTCTTCAGTATATGTTCCACATATGGAGCAGCGGTGAATTCTACTTAAGCCTAAAACAGATTCAGAAAATTCTTTTAAATCTTCCTCATCCATATTAAGCATCGCATAAACCATACGCTCCGCGGATTTTCTTCCAACAGATGGTAATTTTGATAATGATTCTACTAAACGATCAAAAGATTTTAGTTCCATCGATTAAAGAACTCCAGAGCCACTTCTAGAACCGGTAATTCTTTCATTGATGTCTTCTTCAGCTTCGCGGATTTGCACTAATAATTCATTAATACATAAGGCGATAGTTTCTTGTAACATTTCAAGATTTTCTACATCTAAAGCATCTTTATCGATTTCGATGGAATGGACGGTTCTATTGCCTAACATAACGACTTTAACCATTCCGCCTTTAGCAATATAGAATTCTCTTTTAGCTAATTCTTCATTAGCTTTTCTAAGTTCTCTTTGCATTTTTTGCGCTTGCGCGATCATTTGTTGCATGTTCATAATTTTTATTCTCCTAACATATCTATTTGAATTGTCTCAGGTTTGGACAATTTAGAGACTTGTTTTAAGTTTCTGAATTTTTGTTGATAATCGACCGATTCAGAACGATCTAAGGCATAAACAAACATCTTCTTTTTAAACACTAATTGAAAAATTGCTTGGAAATCCGCTTGGTTATTGATGATATTGACCTTATTGACCTTATTGGTTAAGTCATATTCTAATAAGGCAATGTCTTTGGTAGCCACGAGTAGATGAGCATCGTGAAGCAGTGTTGCTTTAGCGCTATATTTTGGATCAGCTGCTAGAGATGCTAATTTATCCCAATTTGCTAATAAGGAGGCTTTGATTTCTTTTTTAGAAACAGTCATGATATCAATTATTAGACTTTCTTCTAATCTATATCCACCTTCTTCTAATAAAGCCTTCTTAGGATATATAACTCTAGTATCAATTTTGACATTAGAGAAATTTGTAGTATCAAGAATAGATGGTTGTTCTTTTTTCTCTTCCTTGATTTCAGGTTTGACTTCTTCTTTAGCAGGCTCTTTTGTTGCTTCCTTTGGAATTATTTCTACGACATCATCTTGTTTCTTTTCTTCAACCTTAGGTTCAAAACGGGCCGGTGTAATAGAAACAGGAATATGAGGTTGAGTTTCTGGAGGAACTTCCGGAAGAGTGTCCACTAGAGTGGTTGGTTCTTGCTTTCTATTAGAACATAATTTTAATAAAGCGATTTCAAATATTGGATTGATGTTATTAACTGATTTAAAGTCCTTAACGGCGTTAAGCATATAATCCATGGCTTCTTGTAATAATTTATCGGAATATACCGCGGATAAATCATTAGCTTGTCCAAGATTAATAATCCTTAAATATTGTTCACTTCTAGTACGTTTATAAATCAATACTTCTTTCAAAATATCCAGCAAATCGCTTGTTAATCTTTTAATATCGCTACCTTTTGTGATATATCTATCGATTCTTTCTAATACTTTGGCGGTGTTAGATTTACCAGCGTCTTTTAATAAAGCTACTTTCTCATCAGTGGACTCTAATGAGAAGATATCTAATATATCATTATAATTTAATCTATTTTGTGAATAGGCTAAGACTTGATCGAGAATAGATAAAGCATCTCTCATACCTCCATCACATAAAGATATGATTAAATCAACCGCGCGATCATCAAAGGCGACATCTTCTTTTTCTAAGACATATTTAAGTCTATCTTTGATTTCAACATCACTTAATTTAGAGAAGTCATATCTTTGACATCTCGATAAGATTGTTGGAAGTATCTTATGTGGCTCAGTAGTGGCTAAGATGAAGATGACATGTTCTGGTGGTTCTTCTAAAGTTTTTAATAAAGCATTAAAAGCTCCGCTGGACATCATATGAACTTCATCGATGATATAGACTTTATATCTACCCAAGATAGGTGAATATTTTACTTTATCGATTAAGTCTCTGACTTCTTCAACACCGTTATTAGAAGCGGCATCGATTTCAATGACATCTGGATGTGAGCCTTCATTGACCGCTAAACAGTTTTTACAATGATTGCATTCATGTCCAATGCCCTCATCACAATTAAGTGATTTAGCAAATATTTTAGCGATAGATGTTTTACCTGTTCCTCTAGGACCAGCGAAAAGATAGGCGTGTGCTATTTTATTTGATAGCAACGCATTTTTTAATGTTTTTACAATGTGTTGTTGTCCTGCTACTTCATCGAAACTCGTGGGACGATATGTTCTATATAATGCTTTGTATGCCATAATTTGTACCGATTAATATTATACACTTAACAAAGACTTTGACAAAGAATTAATATAAATATTAATGAAAAATATATTTCTTTGTATCCTTGATAGGTTATGGTAAAATACAACAGGAAATACGAGGATTATCATTATGGAAGAGACAATGTTTCGCAGATTAAAAGCAGCGCAAGCTAGATTAAAAGAAATTGATGAAGAATTGATGGATGAAAATGTTACTCGTGACATCAATCGTTTTAGAACTATATCTAAAGAACGCGCTACATTAGAACCACAAGTAGAGAAATTTAATGAATATTTGACTACTGTCGATAATAAAGAACAAGCCTTTGAAATGAGTAAGGATAGCGATCCAGAAATCGCCGAAATGGGTAAGGAAGAACATAAGGCCTTATTGCAAAAAGAAGAACGATTAATCGAGGAATTGCGGGTTTTATTGATTCCTAAGGACCCAAATGATGATAAAAATATTATCGTAGAAATCAAGGGTGCTGTCGGTGGTGATGAAGCCAATATATTCGCTGGTGATCTCTTCCGTATGTATACCTATTATGCTGAAACTAACGGATGGAAATTAGAAATATTAGATGCTCAACCATCAGAAGCTGGTGGCTATTCTAATATATCCTTTAAAATAAAAGGTGAAGGCGTCTATTCTAAATTAAAATTTGAATCCGGTTCTCATCGTGTCCAAAGAGTTCCTAAGACCGAAGCCAATGGTCGTATTCATACCTCCACTGCAACAGTATTAGTCATGCCAGAAGCGGAAGAAATCGATATTCAAATTAATCCAAGTGATTTACAAATCGATACATATCACTCTCAAGGTGCTGGTGGACAAAACGTTAATAAGACCGAATCAGCGGTTAGAATTACTCACTTACCAACCGGTACAGTTGTGGCATGTCAAACCGCAAAATCACAAATACAAAATAAAGAACTTGCTATGCAAATGTTAAGAACCAAATTATACACAGATGCGATTACCAAGCAAGAAGAAGAACGTGGATCCGAAAGAAAATTAAAAGTCGGTACTGGTGAAAGAAGTGAGAAAATTAGAACATATAATTATCCACAAAACCGTGTTACAGACCATAGAATAGGTTTTACTATTCAAAAATTAGATAGAGTCATGGAAGGTGAACTTGAAGACATCATTGAAGCCTTGATACATTATGATCAAGAAATGAAGATGGCTGCTGAATCTAATAATGAAAACAAATAAGGAATTATATTTTGAAGCTAAACGACTTCAAAACAAATATTTAAACGATTCATGTATTAAGAATTTATTAATCGAAGCTAATGGCTTTGATAATTTTTCTCAGTTGATTAAATGTTTCAACAACGAATGTAAAGATGAAGGACAATTCTTTGCTGATTTAGATAGAATATTATCTGGAGAACCTATCCAATATGTCATTGGAAAGAGTGAATTCTTAGATTTAAAATTAGATGTTAACCCATCAGTTTTAATCCCTCGCCAAGAGAGCGAAGAATTAGCTTTATATGTTTCAAAAACCGTGCAAAAAGAACCAAATTTGACAAATATAGCGGACATTTGCACGGGTTCTGGTGCTTTAGCCATCAAAATTAAAAAAGATAATCCTCATATTAATATGTATGCTTCTGATATATCTGAGGACGCTATTGATGTTGCGGCTAATAATGCCTCTAATAATGGAGAATCTATCACCTTCTTTATCGGTAATATGTTAGATCCATTTTTAAAATTAGGAATTAAATTAGATGTCATAGTTTGTAACCCACCATATATTCAAGATGAAAGCACGATTGATGAGCAAGTATATAAATATGAGCCACATCTTGCTTTAATCGCTAAGCCTAATACTAAATTTTATGAAGAAATATTTAAGCATGTCGATGAAGTAATGAATCCGGGCTATCTATTAGCCTTTGAAATAGGCGAAGATATGCAAGATGTATTATTAGATTTAATTAAGAAATATCTTCAAGGTGTATCTTATTTATTTAAAAAGGATATATATGGGAAATTAAGGTTCTTATTTATAAGGGGCGAATAAATGGATAATTTTCAAAAAGCTAAGAGAATATTAGAAAATCATGGTATTATTGCCTTTCCAACGGAAACGGTCTGTGGATTAGGTATTATTTATGATGATGAAAAAGCTCTACATAATTTAGATAGAGTTAAAGGTAGACCAGAAAACAAACCTTATACTTTAATGTTAAGCGATGTGGAGCAAATTGAAAAATATGCTTTTTTATCCGATAAAGCTAAGAAAATAATTGCTAAATTTGTTCCTGGTGCCCTTACTTTATTATTACCCGCGAAAGAAGGACTACCTTATTGGGTGACAAGAGGTTCAAACAAAGTTGGTATTAGAATATCAAGTGATGAATTAGTACAAAATATTATTAGGAGCGCTGGTAAACCCTTATTAGTGCCTTCTGCGAATAGGTCTGGAGAAAAGCCTTGTACCGATATGAATGAAGTTAAAGAAATATTTAAAGATGAAATAGGATTATATTTTCTAGGTGTTGCTGGAATGCAAAAGCCATCAACTATTATTGATTTGTGTGATAACATATCTTTAATTAGAGAAGGGGATATAACTTTTAAAGAAATATTAGAAGTGATTGGAGAATAAGATGAAAATAGCTATTGGTAGTGATCATGGTGGATTTGAATATAAAGAACAATTAAGCACATATTTAAAATCCCAAGGATATGAAATAATCGATGTTGGTACTGATTCTAAGGATTCTTGCCATTATCCAATATTTGGTGAAAAAGCCGCAAATCTCGTAGCAGAAAAAGTTTGCGATTTCGGTATCGTGATATGCACATCTGGTGAAGGTATATGTATCTCTGCAAATAAGGTTAAAGGAATTAGATGCGGGATTGGCTATAACGATGAAGTTAGCAGATTAATGAGACAACATAATGATGCGAATATGATTGCCTTTGGTGAAAAATTCATGTCATTTGAGGATGTTAAAAGAAGAGTTGATATATTCTTAAATACTGACTTCGAAGGTGGCAGACACCAACTACGAGTGGACCTCATTAAAAAAATCGAAAAATAATTATTTAATTTATTAAATAAAAAAAGATGGCCAAAAAAATTTTTGGTCATTTTTCATTTTCGAAGGAAATAAATAATATGGGGAGAAAATTTATTTGTCCAAAATGTGGGAATGAAGATATTCGTAAAATCGGCTACCTAAACGGTGAGCCATATTGTCGAGCTTGTATAAGATTTACAGGCCCATTAGCCAATATAGAACCTTCTAAAACTATCTCTTTCATAAACAACAAACGCGGTGAATATTCTTTATCCTATCAATTGAGCAATGATCAGTTTCGCATATCTAATATGATTCTTAATTGCTATCTAAGTGGAGTGGAAGCCCTAATATACGCTGTATGTGGGGCGGGAAAGACTGAGATTGTATATGAAACCATATCCTATGTGCTTCGAAATGGAGGCAAAGTGGGATTCGCCATTCCTCGACGAGATGTAGTTATTGAAATCTATCAAAGATTAAAGGAGGTGTTTAAGCACGATAAACTGACATCGGTCTATGGAGGACACACTGAGCATCTAGATGGCGATTTGATTTGTTTAACAACACACCAGTTATTCAGATTTCAAAAATACTTTGACCTATTAATCGTCGACGAAATAGATGCCTTCCCATATTCTGGTGATGAGGTATTAGAAGCTTTTGTTAAAACATCCTACACAAAAGGTCTAGTTATGATGTCGGCTACGCCATCAAAAAAGGTGAAGTCCTACTTTTCTAAAGAGGGTAGGACTATCCTTTACCTCAATACGAGATTTCATGAGCATCCTTTACCAGTGCCCATCGTTGTTAAGAAGTCTATTGGAGTTAGAGAATTGTACATAATCAAGAAATTAAAATCTTTTATCAACGAGAATAAACCAGTATTTATCTTTGTTCCAACTATATCCATTGGTGAAAATCTAAATCTAATAATCAGCAAAGTGGTGCCAAATGGAAGATTAGTTCATTCCAAATGCAAAGATAGAGAAGAAATAATATCTAATTTCAAAAGTGGAAGATATAAATATCTTATAACCACAGCAGTATTAGAAAGAGGGGTAACGGTGAAGAATTTACAAGTCATCATCTTTATGGCGGATCATGAAATCTATGATGAACACGCACTAGTGCAAATATCAGGCAGAGTAGGCAGAAAGAAAGATGCCCCAGAAGGAGAGGTGATATTCATTGTTAGACACGAGAGCCAAGCCATTAGAAAATGCATTAGAGAAATTAAAGCAGCCAACTCACATTTGTAAGATATGCTTTAAAGAATTTACT
>CAJOOD010000022.1 GCA_905236085.1 uncultured Bacilli bacterium | reverse complement strand
CTTAATTTATGTAGATATAGTTATTGCCATATTCACTTAAATCGCTTTGAGTGAATGTCGCTCCATTAATAGGATTACCAGTGCTAGAGAAGGTAACGTTTTCAACATATTCATTTATGTGACAGCCTTCAAAGTCATTAGTTAATATCTCTCCATATAATGAGAAATCAGTGAAGTTGATGTTTTTAACATAATGCAAAGAGTTGTTATATTCTTCTCTATTATCAACACATCCATTGATTAATATCTTTGGATTATCTATTCCATCTAAGACTTTAATGTTATTTATTTCCACCCCATCTATTTGTCCCATCGCGGTAATCTTATGATTCGTGGACCAATTAGAGGTAAAAATATTTCTGATATCAACGATATAATCCCATCCATCACCATTGCCCACATCAGCGTCTTCAATAGTGATATTAGTGAAATGTATATCTTTTATGTTTGCATTATTACCATTATGGATAGAAATAATGGCTTTATGGAAATTATGTAAGACACAGATATTATCAAATGTTATATCTTCCATTACTTCCCCTACGGTTTCATAACCTATTTCCATAGATTGAGCTAAATCGGTCCAGATAAGGCAGTTAGAGAATCTAATGTGTCTAGTGGTGCCTTCAATACTTCTATTACTCCATAATGGATAATTCTTGACCACTAGTGAGTCATCCCAACTTCTAATAAAGGAGTTAGTGACTTCTACATTTTGACAAGACTGAATAGATATTCCATCTCCATTACTTCTACTAGATATGATTTTGACATTATCGATAATAACGTTATTGCAAAAATAGATATTAAAGGCCCATCCCGCTGGATCGATACAAGCGAAATCTTTTAATGTGATATTGGAGCAATTATTAAATTCCACTGGGACTAAGACGGTGCCATTATTAGGGTTTCTTTCAAATATGGAGCCATCGATATATCCTGGACCAATTATCTCAATATTAGAGGAATTGCTTGCAAGGAATTTGCCATAAATTAACGCACCCGGCGCTAAAAAGACTTTTTGATTGCTCGATAGATTAATCACATTATTTTTATTAATGCGATTATCATTATCGTATCTATGTACACCTGGGGCAAAATAGATATAATTTGGATTCTCATTTTTCATAATAGAGATATCCTCTACGAATAGATGTAGAGCTCTACCACTTCTCATTTCGATAACATATTGTCCGACTTCAGAAATAGTAAATGTTAATACTCTTCTATTCGCATCTATTTCAAATGGTACTTCTCTATCTAGCGGACGTATGCTCACATTGTTCATGAAATTAAAGGAAGCTTGTAATTTTATGGTTATTTTCCCCTTTAAACCAATTGTCGTATACGAATTGTTTTGTCTGCTATTGGCTTCCGCGGTCCATGTCTGTGACATATTAGTCTTGACTTGATATAGAGGTACTTGTCTATCACCAATATACATTCTTAATTGAGAATATTTATCAACATCCTCTAAGGTATTAGGAATATATACTTCGCTTTCGGTTTTATTATCATCTTCATCATAGTTATAAGAAAAATAATCATCTTCTAAAATATAGAACCCTTGTTCATCTTTTTCGTAGTGAGTTGTTTCACTGCTATTGATTTCGCTAGAGGATGAAGACGAGGTATCTATGGAAGACGAAGTATTATCTTCAATAGGAGTAGAACAAGCACATAAAAGATTTAAAGAAATAACACCTATAAATAATCTTTTAAAACTTGTTGATGAGGGTTTCATAATAATTTGGTTTCATCCTCTTTATTAAAGAAACATACATTAGTGAAATCAAAGGAAATATTAATCTCTTGAGAATTGCTAAATCTACCTAAACCGGTCGTAGTAATGATTAAGTCTTTATCTAAAGTATCGATGGAGGAATAGATGTTCGTTTCTTCTCCGAGTTGTTCGAATAAATTAATCTTGGCTTTAAAGCCTTGTTTAACATATCCAGCATCTCCTTCAACATCTATTGCTCGAGTCCTAATACCTAAAACCACTTCTTTATCTAAGAATTCTTCATTAAATGTTTTCATTCTTTCTAAAGGTAGAGGTATATGTTTTTGATTAATCATATCGACATAATATTGTCCATTTTCTTTATGGACTACTGCATTGATGAAATTCATTTGAGGAGTGCCAATAAAGCCGGCGACAAACATATTAACTGGATTAATAAATAATTCTTCTGGAGAAGCGATTTGTTGGATAATTCCATCTTTTAAAACCACAATCTTAGTGCCCATTGTCATAGCTTCTACTTGGTCATGGGTAACATAAACAAATACAGTTTTTAATTGTTGATGTAGACGAGTAATTTCACTTCTCATCTGGACTCTCATTTTTGCATCTAAGTTAGATAATGGTTCATCTAATAAGAAGACTTTAGGATTTCTAACAATAGCTCTACCTAAGGCCACTCTTTGTCTTTGACCACCAGATAGATTTGCTGGTTTACGATTAAGATATTCACTTAGGTTAATCTTGGCTGCAGTCTCTTCAACGATTTGATATATCTTTTTCTTTCTTTCCTTACGGTATTTGAAATTGAAATATTTGGAGAATGGTATCTTCTCGTTTAATAATGGGAAGGCAATATTCTTCTTAACTGATAGATGAGGATATAGAGCATAATTTTGAAATACCATAGCGATATTACGGTCTTTTGGATCTAGATTATTTAATAATTTTCCATCGAGGTAAATCTCGCCTCCGCTTATTTCCTCTAAGCCGGCGATCATACGTAACACGGTGGATTTTCCGCATCCAGATGGACCGACAAACACCACGAATTCTTCATCATCAATAGTGAGATTAAAATCATCAACCGCTTTTGTGCTGCTATTAGGGTATATCTTAGTGACATGCTCCATATCAATCTTATGGGATAATTTCTTATTAATCTCATCAACAAGAGTGATTAAATCACTTAATTGTTCGATATGATAATCAGCCTTTTCATATTTACTTGCATCACCTATGCCAATAGAGATAAATCCACCGGCTTTACCAGCATCTATTCCGGAATAAGCATCCTCAATAACTAGACATTCTTCTACTTTATAGCCTAATCCTTCCGCGGCTTTTAAGAATACTTCTGGATGAGGTTTAGAATGAGATATCATCGTTCCATCACAAACAAAATCAAAAGCGTTTTCAATATTTAATCTTTCAAGAATATATTTAGTGTTCTTGCTAGATGAGCCGACACCGAGATGATATCCTTGTTCATATAATTTTTTAATGGTTTTAATAACATCTTTAGAGAGGCTCTTATATGATAATTTCGCTAACGATTTGCGGTAAATTTGTTGTTTTTCTTCTGCAAGGGCTTCTTTTTCTTCTTGGGAATATTCTTTTGTAGCCTTTTCTAAAATGATATTTAAAGAATCCATTCTAGAAACTCCTCTTAATCTATTATTGATTTCGTGGTTAAATTCTATCCCTTCTTTATCAGCGATAGCTTTCCAGGCTAGATAATGATATTCGTCTGTAGAAATAAGTACACCATCTAAATCGAATATAATTGCTTTAATCATAAATTGTCGTCCTCCTCATAAACTAGAGTATCATCTTTTATATAAGCGCGATATAATCGCCCTTTTAAATAGAATTTGAATTTAATGTTTTTAATTTGTTTTGGTAAGTGGATATCAAATGATATTTTATCATCATTTAATCTCATACCTAAGAAGCCAAATATAACTGATAAGTAGGCTCCTGCATTACTCGCTGGATGAGTGCCGCCGATATATATCCCTCCAGCATACATCTTTTGATCTGTTCCTAAATCAATGCCAGAAGATTTTCTAAATAGGCGGTAGGAAACATCATTATCATCAATCTTGCTCGCCATAATAGAATACATAGAAGATGATAAAGATGAACCGTGTTCGGTATATGGAAGATAATAATCATAATTAGCTTTAAAATATTTATCAAAACCTAGTTCCGGTAACATGACTAATAATGAGATGACATCGGCTTGTTTAATGGTCTTGGTTTTTGAGGCGATAAAGCCTAGATATTCTTTATCATTTTTTCTCATATTCTTTACTTCTTCAGGATGAATATCTTTCATCTTGAAATAGCCATCAAATTGCTCAATGATGCCTTTTTTATTAGGTTTTGGTAGATAGATTAAATCTTTAAATTTCTTGATTTTCTTTAAAGATATGGGGTTTTTGATAGTGTTTGTGTACTGATAATATTTAATTAAGATATTCATAGATTGATATATGGAATAATTAGTAAAGGCATTATCATTAACACCATCATGATATTCATCTGGTCCCATCACATCATCAAAATGATATTGATTGTTTCTAAATGTCGCTCGTGAGATATAAAATTTCACACATTCATAGATGACATTAATTCCACCATCTAAAAGGATAGAATAATCACCGGTAAAATTAATATACCTATCAAAGGCAATAACAATATCCGCGGATATGTGGATTTGCTTTTCATCAAAATATGTTCTTAATGGTTCATTAGTTATTGGATCAGTGACATTATATTTAGAGCATTGTTCCGTTCCATCATCTTGGCTCTCCCAAGCATAGAAGGCTCCTTGATAATTAAAGCTCCTAGCTTTCTTTTTTGCTCCTTTTAAAGTATTGATACGATACATTAATAGATTTCTAGCAAAGCTTGGATTGCTTAAAGTAAAGAAAGGCAAGATAAAGGCTTCTGTATCCCAAAATACTGCACCTTTATATGTTTGTCCCGATAATCCTCTTGCGGGTATGGAGTGATAACTTTCTTTATCTTCTAATATCAATAGATGATATAAGGAATAATCTAATTCAAATTGAGCTTCTTCATCATCTATTTCTACACGTGCGGTTTCCCATTTCTTTTCAAAATTAAGAGAATGTTCCATCTCTAATTCTTCAAAGCCAGTTACAATCGCATTATTGATTTCATTAACTGCGTCTTCATCACCTAAAGCGATATAAGAATAAGTAAAAACACAAATTTCATGCCCTTTTTGTAGCCTTTTTGATACATAGCATTGGTTTTTATTTATTATTATTGTTTCATTTGAAACATATTTGGTATAGGTCTTAACAATCTTACCCTCATTAGTCTTGCCGGTGAAGATAAAGAAACCATTATCGTATTTAAGTTCTTTTTTTCTAAAATGTGGACCATTTATTTCATAGATATCAGTATCGACATTAAAGAATATTTTATATTGTCCGTCTTCTTTAGCTTTTAAGATATATCTATGCACTAAGAGGTTCTTATTAACGCTAGATAAAAATCTCTTAGAGGAGATGATTAGATTATCATATTCGCTATATCTAGATAAGGTGGCCTTAAAGATATCTAATTTCAGATGATGGTTTATATAATTATTCTCATCTATCTTATATTCTTTGCCGTTGAAGCAAGGGATATAATGTAATGGATTAGGTAAATTAATAGATTCTCTCCATTTATCTTGATAACGATCATATAAGCCGAGGACATTTAATCCGACCATATCTGTTTTATCAAATTCTTCTAAAGTTCCCCGATAACCATATCTCCCGTTAGCGAGTAAAAACATATTCCCAAAGGAAACGATATCTTTTTGATTAAAACCGTTTTTTGTTAATATTTTTTTCATCTATTAATTACCAGATTATCCTTTATAAGAAGAGGTTTATTATAAACATTGATTTCAATTGGTTTGCCTTTTAAGGAGAAATGAATTCTATTTTGGTGAACAGAGATTCTAATCTTTCTATCTTTATAGAATAAATTAACCGCGTATTTATGCCATCTAGATGGTAGGGATGGCGAAATAGAAATAATTTCTTTATCGCTTCTTAAACCTAAGAAACCATAAACGATATTCATCCACGCCGCGGCAATAGAGGTCATATGTAATCCCTCTAAGGTGTTGCGGTTATAATCATCTAAATCTAATCGCGTAGCAAAAGAGAAGAAATCTAAAGCTTCTTGGTCTTTATTTAATTCAGAGGCAAAGATAGAGTGAATAGATGGGGAAAGTGAAGATTCATGAATACAACGCGGTTCATAATATTCATAATTGGCTTTCTTTTGTTCATAAGTAAAATCACTTGGATATAAGAACATAAACATTAAGACATCTGGTTGCTTAATGATGTCATTTCGATAGATTCTATCGTATGACCAATGAGAATATAATGGGAAGTCAGTCACAGGGATAGAATGGATATCGATATGCGGTAATTTATAGAAGCCGTCATGCTGTTCAAATAATTTGGTTTTATCATCATATAGGATTAGCATCTTCTCTTCTGCATCGTGCATTTTCTTCAATAAGTCTTCAGAATAGCCACATTTTTCTAAAAGTTCGCTGGTTTGATATTTATTACTAGATAATAACGAGAAGAGATAATTAAACATCTTCTTAGCCATGAAATTGGTATAGGTGTTATTGTTGACCATTAATTGGAATTCATCTGGCCCCATAACTCCATAATAACCAAAGGTCTTATTATCGCCGCTGTACTGGCCACGACTTAATAAGAACTTACATATTTCAAGCATCATCTCTAAACCATATTTTTGCATGAATTCATCATCTTGATAGATGTTCATATAATGAAATATGGCGTATCCCACCGCGGTGGTAGGTTGAATTTGACATGAAGCGTGTTGCCATAATGAGCAGGCTTCTTTTCCGTTTCTCGTAGCGATTGGATAGCAAGCTCCTTCACAGTCTAAATCAATAGCCCTCTTTTTTGCTTCTTCTAAAGTATGATATCTAAACATCAATAAATTCATCGCGGCCTTTTGATTGGAGAATAAATAATAAGGTAAACAATATGTTTCTGAATCCCAGAAAGCATGACCAGAATATGCTTCTCCAGTTAAGCCTTTCGCACCTATATTATTATCTTCAGCGAAGCCATGATAATTTTGCTCTAATTGGAAAATACAATATCTAATACCTTGTTGATCAATATCGCTACCTTCAATTTCGATATCGGATTTATCATAAACCTCTTTAAAATATTTGATGTTTTTTTCTATTTTTTGTTCAAAAGAGTGCTTTTTCGCAGACTTTAAGGATTTTTTAGCCTCTTTTTTCATCTCTTCAAAATTATTATCGCTGTTCTTATCAACAATAACAGAGATGACACGGTCAAAGACTACTTCTTCGTTCTTCTTTAAATCTAAATCATAATGAACGATGATTTCTTTATCTTTTTTTACTATGGAATTAGATTCATGGTTGACATGCATTACTGCGACGAGGGATTGATGGGTGGTTGGCGTCTTTTCCATTAAACCATAGACATCATCTTCTAAAATAAAATCTTCAATATCCCAATAGCAATGATTGCCCCAATGTAAGATAGAACCATCCATATGTAATGATAGATGTAATTTGATATCTTTATCGCTACATAAGGTAATTCTTTGATAAGCGTTTTCACAGTCCACCATATCTAATAATCTTTCAAATTTGATTTGGATATTGGCTCTTTTGATTTCCCAGATAAAACTTCTAGTTAATAATCCACTTCTCATATCTAATGTTCTTTTAAAATCATGATATTTAGAGGTGGCTAAATCTAATTTTTCATCTTCTACACTTAATTGACATTTCAAAAAATTAACAGAATTAATGGTGAAATGACTTCTTTTTACCACGCCTTTATAAGCACTTGGGGTGTCTTCTAAGGAATTTTCAATAATGCCGTTAAAATATGTACCGATTAAATGGGGGGTTACAGTTCCTTCTTCAAAGAAGCCTCTGACGCCCATATATTCATTACATAAAGAAAATATAGATTCACTGACTTGATGTCTATCGATATGATAACCATCTTCAATGATTAAATAAGGATTAATTTCTAAATATTTAGATGATACTTTAGCCATAATTTACTCCTTCATTCCGCTATTGACGGACTGATTAGTGATTTGTTTTTGGAAGATGATGAAGATAATTATTTGAGGAATTATTGATAAGACTAATAATTGCAACATCTGATTAGCCTTAATATTTGGATCGCTGGATAGATTATAAATAGCCACCATTAAGGTCCATGATGATGGATCACTACCTTGACCAATCACCATATATGGTAATAAGAAGTCACTATAAGCCGCGGTCATGGCGAATATGGCCACTACACCCATAATGGATTTAGATAAAGGTAAGACTACTTTAAAGAAGATTTTAATATCGTTTAATCCATCAATTCGGCTAGCTTCTATAATGCTTTGAGGGAATTTTTCAAAATAGTTTTTAAATAACATGTAATAATAAGCATTAGAACCAAATACTAAGAATAACGGTAAATATGAACCATGTGGGAAAACATTATTAATCGCTAGCATAAGTGGATAGATGGCTAAAGCACTAGGTATCATATAAGCAAGAAGAATCATCTTATCGATAACCTTATAGCCTATTGGTTTAATAAT
>CAJOOD010000021.1 GCA_905236085.1 uncultured Bacilli bacterium | reverse complement strand
GCGGATAAATGTGATCCATTAAGAGGCTATGATTCAAGCGATATGATAAAGGCCATGAAGGAAGATATTGAAACTGGATTCATCTATGTATTAAAAGAAAATCTTGCTTATTTAAAGAAGAAGATGAACGTTGATATATCCAATAAGCTCACGAAGGAGTGCTTTGATTATTATCTAGGTTAGTTGGGAGTTATACATTCCCTTTTATCTTAAATACCATAACTTCGCATAATTAACATTATGTTAACCAAATACTATAAAATAAAGAATGGAAGTCACTTTTTCATTCTTTTCCTTATTTTGCTTAAATTACTAATTATCCCCAAAAGGCCACTTTTCCACATCTCTCGAAGCTATTTAAAACTACTAAAAATCTACTAATAATGGTCTTTGTTGAAATGCCTTTGTAGGAAATATAAGGCGATATCAACGATACCAATTAATGCAATTGCGTATAAAGCCCAAGCCAATAAGATATCTGTATATCCATAGGCATAAGCCTCTCTAATAGCGATACCAATACCATTAGACCTAGATGAGCCAACAAGAATCTCCGCCATAACGGAAGACTTAAGACCAAGACCAAGAGTCTCCACCATGGCTAAGAGAATATATGGAGAAGCTTGAGGGATGATGACTCTTATTAATGAATTAGATTTCTTATCTCCTCCATCCACTTTTAAGGCATTGATGATATCTAGAGGTATCTCTTTAATACCGGTAACAAATGATTCATAGATGATAGGAAACATCACTAAGAAAGGAACAATGATTAAAGTATAATTAGGTTTTAATAAAACGATTAATAATAATATCACCGCGGCGGTTGGTATGGTCTTTAATAATACCACGAGAGGTTTTAAAAATAATCTTACCGCTTCAAAATAGCCAGATAATATTCCTAATAATCCTCCGATAGCAAAAGATATCATAAAAGAAATGATAAGTCTAAGTAAGGACTCCCCTATTGCTAGCCACGTTTTGCTTTCAATAAATAAAGCAAAGAAGACACTAAATACTTTACCTGGTCCAGGATAGACGGAATTATTGATAAGATAAGATGATAACCACCAGATAAAAATGATAAATAAGACACCTAAAAAACAAATAAAAGCCTTTAGCCAAGGCTTTTTTAAATAATTATGGAATGTGTTATTTATCTTTCCTCTCATAACATGATATCACTGTAATCAGTATCATCACCTACTGCGCTTAAGAAGGCGGATAGATCCACTTCAACATCTCCTTTAACAAGAGCAAATCCATTAGGAGTATCTTTAGAAGCTTGTACACCATAGGCCACATTAGCGTTAAAGCCAAAGGTCGCTGCTTGTTGTTCAAGACTTTGATTTTCATTCATCACATCTTTAACCGTTTGCGGATCATCAATCGCAGTTTCAATTCTTTCATCTAATAAAGCGATTTCATTTTCATAAGAACCTTGATGGTCTTTATAATAATCATCTCTTACAAATAGTCCCGCTTGCGGTAATATTTCTTGTCCGGTTAATTCTTTCCATGAATCTTTAATCGCTTCTACAACATGTAAATTACCATAAGTAGAGGCATCTTTATTATTCATCTGGGCGAATAAGACTGGTTGAGCGGTGATAACATAATCAACATTATTTCCATTATATAATCCAGAAGATAGCACTGCCGCGGTCTCTTTAGCGCTTGGAACATAAGCATCGACATTATCACCATATATTTCTTTATAAGCGATATCTGGTAGTAAACCCTCACCAAAGCTGACGATATAATCATCATCACTTGGTAAGGTGGTCTTATTAATACCCACTAAGTAGAGATTACCACCGGTTAATATTCTCGCTAATTTGTATTTAGCGTTATTGGCTTTGATTAATTTTAATCCGTTATAAAAATCAAAGACCACTAAGTCGGTATCATTTTTTAATAATTCAGCTTTAACATTTGTAGCTTCTTCTGCGGAGAATTTGTTGTTATTACCTTGATCATAAAAACAAATCGCAGGCGCTCCTGATGGAGTCATAATAGTGGGTTGATAATTATCAACTTCCGATGTTGATTTATTATTATCCGCATTTCCACAGCTAGTTAATAATAAAGCCGCAGCGAATAAAGGCATTAAGACATTCTTTTTCATTATCATTTATCTCCTATTTTAATAATTCTTCAATTGGTCTACCGATAAGATTGGATGGTTTTTCTAATTTGAAGTTAGCTAAGATAGTTGCTCCTAAATCACCAAAACATAATCTATCATCGAGCATCACCCCATCATTAATCTTCTTAGAATACATTAATAATGGTATTTTTTCTCTAGTATGGTCTGTTCCATGCCATGTTGGATCATTTCCGTGATCCGCGGTAACGATTAATAAATCATCATCTCTTAATAATGGGATTAATTCTCCTAATCTAACATCGAATTCTTCTAAGGCTTTACCATAGCCTAATGGATTTCTTCGATGTCCATATTCCGAATCAAATTCAACGAGATTAACAAAGCATAATCCTTCTAGGAATTCTTTATTTTTAACTTCCTCGATAGTGACATCCATGCCGTGCATATTATTTTTGGTCTTTTGAGTTTTCACTACTCCATATCCGTTAAATATATCACCGATTTTACCCACACATGAGACCATGAAATTATTTTCTTGCAAAACATTCATCACGGTCTTATATGGAGGATATAAAGCTAAATCGTGTCGATTAGAAGTACGCTTAAAAGTTTCAGGAGTCTTGCCAACATATGGTCTAGCGATAACTCTTCCTACTTTATATTCTGGTTTTAGACATATTTCTCTAGCGATTTCGCAACAGCGATATAATTCTTCTAAGCCAGTCACTTCTTCACTCGCAGCGATTTGTAAAACCGAATCAGAAGAAGTATAGACGATTAAAGAATTATCTCTAATTTGTTCTTCCCCTAATTCTTTGATAATCTCAGTTCCACTTGCAGCGACATTACCGATTAATTTATGACCGGTTTTTTCTGATAGTTCATCCATTAATTCTTTAGGGAATCCGGTATCGGTGAAGGTGACAAATGGAACTTTAGTTTCTACCCCCATCATCTCCCAGTGGCCGGTCAAGGTATCTTTACCCGCGCTGGCTTCTTGCGATTTACCGCAGTAAGAATGAGGATGGCTGACTTTTGATGTGCCTAAGATAGGATCTAAATCACCTAAACCTAAGGAATTCATCACGGGTATATTTAATCCTCCGCATTTTTCAGCGGTGTGCATTAAAGTATGAGAGCCGGCATCGCCAAATTTTGCAGCGTCTGGTTCTTCTCCACAACCCACACTATCAGCGACAATGAGGAATATTCTTTTATATTTATATTTTTCCATAATTAATCCAACTTTCTAGGTCTTTAATTACCATATTTAATGATAAACCAAATTATGGATATAGTCCAATAATATGATTACTTATATCATATTAATGATTAATCAATTAATGAAGATAAGGAATTATGATAATCAGTTAACACATCATTAACATCATCATAATT
>CAJOOD010000020.1 GCA_905236085.1 uncultured Bacilli bacterium | reverse complement strand
CTTAATGTGGCATCAATAGAGCAGATTAAAGAATAATATGATGAATCAGTATTCTTCTTTTGTTCTTTGATTAATTCGTTATATATTTCTTTTTCTTTATCATTTAATAAATCTAAGTCCTCAAATAAGACCACGGTTTGAAACATCCTAGATATGAAATAGGCAAATTCTTCATCATCACCGTCTAGAGCTTGTACTTCTTCTTTATTCCATATATCTAGAGCCTCATTATATAAATCATACATTCTAGAAAATATGCCCTTATTTTCATAATTTAAAACTCTACTTATGACATTAGAATATGATTTAAATATTGTTAGCCTAGCGTTTCTATCCGTGATATTTAAATATTCATCTTTATATTTTAAGACATCTTCATATGTATAAAGTGGGGTTTCTATTTTATCCGCGCCGATCTGCTCATATTCAAAACAATATGCATGAATTAAAGGTAATAAATAATTCAAATCCCCAATATTTTTAAAATATTCAATACATGGTTCTAACATGGTTTTAAATACACATATATCATCATAACCATCCATATATATCTTTAATGCTGCTTCTGCGATATTGCGGTATTCTTTATCGCTTAATGGTTTATCTAATTGATTTTTAAGCCATTTAATATTTTCTTCATTTATTTCATAGCACTCTCTTAAATCTTTGCTTCTTTGAATAAGAATCTTACTCCATGTAGCGCTATCGGACTTTTCAAATAAACGAGTGTTCCAATTAAAATCAACATCCTTACAATATTCAAATTTCTTGATAAATTCATTAAGCACTCTTTTACTGACCATAAGGCAATTATAAATGAGAAAGGCTATATTTTTGAACAAGCAATTAATGTAAAATAAATATTGAGGTATATAAAATACCTAAACAGAGGTAGAGATATGAAAGTATTATTAATTAATGGAAGCCCACATATTAAAGGCTGTACCGCTAGAGGGCTAAAGGAAATAGAAAATATATTAATCAAAGAAGGTATAGAAGTAGAAACCATACAAGTAGGTATAACACCTATTAGAGGTTGTATATCATGTAATACCTGTGCAAAAAATAATAAATGTGTCTTTGATGATTTAGTTAATGAAGTCGCACTTAAATTTAAAGAAGCAGACGGCATTGTTATAGGAACTCCAACATATTATGCGGGCGCTAACGGTAATCTAAAATCATTCTTAGATAGATTATTTTATAGCACCTCCTTTTCTAAGAGGATGAAAGTAGGGGCCACCATAGTCTCATCTAGAAGAGCTGGTTCAACTTCCGCTTTTGATGAAATTAATAAATATTTCACCATATCAGAAATGCCTATTGTATCTAGTTCTTATTGGAATGAAATTCATGGTTTTAAAGAAGAAGATGCAGAAAAAGATCTAGAAGGTCTACAAACGATGAGAAACCTCGCTAGAAATATGGCCTTCTTAATCAAAGCCATAAATATGAATAAGAAAGAATTGAAAGATAACGAATATGGTTCGTTTACCTCATTCCCTGACGGATTATAATCAATTTTGATAAAAATAATCGATTTTTAGAGCAAATCTTTATTAATTCAACGAAAATATTTTTAAAATTTCTTAATAAATATTAAAGGCTATAGGCCACTTTCCAAAGCCAAAATTTGATAATATTATTAATGTATGAAAAACGAACTATATTTACTCAATTATTTAAAAACCAAATCGGAATTTTATGATCCCATTCTCTCTCAAGCGGATAATATCAGAGGCATGATGAATGAAATCACTCCTTACGATTTAAGCGATGAATTCTATTTTAAGCAAGATGAATTCCTCCAAGATAGATTATCTAAATTAAATGTTATAGATGTTAATAATCTAGAATTTAAAGATAATATCGCTTTATATAAAGGAGATATCACTCTCTTACAAGCGGATGCGATTGTTAACGCTGGAAACGCTGCCTTATTAGGTTGCTTTATCCCTTTACATTCTTGTATCGATAATTGTATTCATTCATATGCTGGATTAGAAGTTAGAAGAGACATAATGGATATATTAAAAGGAAGAGAAGTAGATAATGGAGAAGTAATAGTTACTAAAGGATATAATCTACCTGCGAAATATATATTCCACACTGTTGGACCAATATATGAAGGTATAAAAAGAAATGATATAGATTTAGCCCTATGTTATTTAAATTCCTTAGAACAAGCTGATAAAATGGGATTAAAGAATATCGTATTTTGTTCTATATCAACTGGTGTATATGGCTTTCCAATCAATAGGGCTAGTGATATCGCAATTAATACGGTTAGAAATTATTTAAAAGAACATCATTCCTCCCTTAAAGTGGTATTTGATTTATTCTCCAAATTTGATTATGAAATATATGAAAGAAAACTTAATAAAGATTAAAGAATTAATAAATAAAAGCGATGCGATAATTCTAGGCGCAGGCGCGGGTCTATCCACTTCCGCAGGATTTGAATATGGAGGTAAGACCTTCTTATCTAATTTTAAATATATGCATGATAAATATGGTTATACCGATATGTATTCCGCAGGATTCCATCCATTTGAAAATAGTGAAGAGAAATGGGGCTATTGGTCTAAATTCATATATTTAAATAGATATCAAGGAGTTAAACCGTTATATCTAGAATTATATGAATTATTAAAAGATAAGAATTATTTCATATTAACTACGAATGTCGACCACCAATTTCAACTCGCGGGCTTTGATAAAAATAGATTATTCTATACTCAAGGCGATTATGGTTTATTTCAATGTTCTAAACCTTGTCATAATAAGACTTATGATAATGAAGAAATGATTAAAAGGATGGTTAATGAACAAATTAATCATGCCATCCCATCATCATTAATTCCAAGATGCCCAATATGTGGAGAAGAGATGTCCACTAATCTACGATCGGATGATACATTCGTCGAAGATGAAGGCTGGCATAAAGCCGCGAGTCGATATATGCATTTCTTAGATATTAATAAAAACAAAAATATTCTATTCTTAGAATTAGGAGTAGGCTTTAATACTCCTGGAATTATTAAATATCCATTCTGGCAATATGTTAACAATAATAAGAACGCCCATCTCGTATCTATTAATCTCGGCGAGATGTATATACCTAAAGAGATAAAAGATAGAACAATATTAATCAATGAAGATATCGCTAAAATAATAGAGCAATTATTGGAAAAATAATGCAAAATAAATATATTTTTCTAAAAAACGATGATAAAAGGAAGTACTTATGATTATTAACACTGGACAAAGAACTGATATACCTGCGTTTTATTCTAAATGGTTTATGAACCGTATTAGAGAAGGTTTTGTTTATGTTAGAAATCCTTTTTATCCAACAGTGATAACTAAATTTAAATTATCTCCTGATGTCGTTGATGTAATAGGTTTTTGTACGAAGAATCCTCGACCGATGTTTCCATACTTAGATGAATTAAAACCTTATGGACAATTTTGGTATGTCTCTATCACTGGATTTGATAAAGATTTAGAACCTAATGTACCTCCTATTGATAAAGTAATTGAAGATTTTAAATATCTATCATCTAAAGTAGGTAAGAATGCAGTGGGATGGAGATATACTCCAATTATTGTTAATGATAAATACACAGTCCAATATCATATCAAGACATTTGAAAGAATCGCTAAAGAATTACATGAATATACCGAACTAGCGGTTTTTGGTTTTGTGGATTTATACGATAAATTAAAAAGAAATCATCCAGAAATAAAAGATTGTAGCGATGATGATAAGATTATTATCTCTAAAGCGTTTATAGATATCGCTAAAAAATATCATTTAGATTTAAGATTGTGTTCTAAGGAAAAATGGCTAGGGGAGTACGGAGTTGATGTCGAAGGATGTATGCGAATCAAAGATTATGAAAAGAGCATAGATTCTAAATTAGATATCAAGCAGAAGATGCAAGCTAGAAAAGGGTATTGTGCATGTTATTTATCTAATGATATTGGTACTTATAATTCTTGCATGCATCTATGTACATATTGCTATGCGAATGGTAATAAAGAACAAATATTAAGAAATTATAAAAATCATGATGTTAATTCCCCATTATTAATAGGTCATGTTAATCCTAATGATAAGATTCATGACGCTAAACAGGAATCATATATAACTAAAACAGTGACGTTATTTTAAACACTAAATAATTTATATTATTACTTTACCAATCAAGCCTTGCTCTATAAGTGATAGGTCATTATAATTTTTATTAATTTAGGTAGTAAAAAATGAAAGCTAGATTAAATGTATTAATATATGCGATATTTGCAGGAATAGCCATCGCTATCGGGGGAATATTATTTATATTAGCTAAGGCTATT